>CAZDJE010000051.1:0-27756 GCA_964505715.1 uncultured Desulfocapsa sp.
TTACTTGAAAGTCCGCTTATGGCCTCTTTTGGCGTAACTAGGCCAAGTAGGGGCAGAATAATCATCATGATGATGCCGACCACATCGACACGAACCCATTCAAAAATAAAGAGTAAAATCGCCAGGCATAAAACAGCCATGACTAGTATTATAGGGAGAGTCATTTTTTTTCCTTAATATCCTTTGTTGGTGTTGTTGATGTCCGCTGCACGAGCAGGACATCTTTTGGTAACTACGGGTTGAGATGCCATCACTTTCAATAGTGATGGCGGACCGGTGGCATAATGACACCCCGATATGGGCATCTGGAAAACAGTCGCTTTCTCCTTTTCTTTCTTTGTTTGTGTTTTCATCTTTCTCCTCCTCAAAAGAACGTGATTCGTTTACACGATTTGCTGTTTCAATATGCAACCTGTATGCCGTTTTGCATCGAAGGGAATGAAATTTTTCTGCGGGGTCTGTTCCCTGATTTGAGTGAATCGAGAAAATGACGGGAACATAAGGCTGTTGCAGGCTGTAATGATTTGTGCGAAGAAAAAAATCATCCGTATCAGGGAAATAGTATTGGGAATAAAAGGAGATATAGTTTTCGGTTTAATAGTGACTGTTGCGTAGACGCAACATTGCAGCTTGCAACAGTGTTGCGTATGTGTAACAGTTGGTGGGGGAAGCACCGCAAGAATTATACCGAAGCAAGTCGCTCTGCACTCAACAAAAATGGGAGAATTGAGAAAATCGTGTTTTATTCTATAGCTGGTCTCAAATTTGCTTCTACCGGAACAGGAAACACAATTAGTAACTATTCAGCGAGGGGGACTAATTACCCTTAACTCTGAACGCGCCCCGAAGGAAGTACTCTTGGGGTGTAACTGTTTAGCAGGTAAGCGAAGACTCCGGGTAAGCGAAGACTCCGGGTAAGCGAAGACTCCGGGGAAGCGCAGACTCCGTGCTTCAAATTCGTTTATTTTGGTCTCCGAAGCATACTAATGCTATTCGAGGAGGCTAAAATGGACGTAGATGGAGTGCTGCTGAATAGTTACCACAATTATTCTTTTAATTATTGGTGACAAATGAACCGGTTCTTTTTTGCTATCGTGAAAACGAGAGTTCTTCCATACAAGTTACACAGGAGTAAGATGCAATGTTCTCTCTAAATCTACGCCAGAAGATGATTGGCTGTTTTTGTCTGCATCTCTTTTTCTACGTTGTTGTCGGGGTCACATTCTTAAAAGATTTTGATTTGTTCAAGGATGATATAACCCTGCTCATGCACGCCAGCAACCTGAGCAATATCAGTCTTGAAATACGACGTTACGAGAAGAACTATATCATTCGCCATGACGATGCCGATTTTCAAAAAGTCCTTGAATATATAAATAAGGCACAGAAGTTTGTTCCACAGGTCATTGATGATTTACAAATCATGCCACAACCAACACATCTGGAAAATCTTACTTCTAAACTGACAGAATATGAGGAAGCCTTTTATGATTTCAGGGAATTATGTCAAGTTACACAGGAGGCAGCTGTCTGTCCTTGGCGTGAAAAAGTTCGTACTTTAGGGCAGGATCTTGTCAAGATTACGGAAGATTTGGTTCTCTTTGAACAGAATAAGATGAGCGCTTTTATCAAAACATTCACCGCAGAAATTATAAAGGCAATATTCTTTTTTGTGTTTCTATCTATTTTCACCATTACGCTTCTTTACACCTCTATTGTCAAGCCTCTAAAAAAGGTTGAAAATGCTGCCATTGATGTTGCGAATGGTACATTTTCTCTGCTGCCCGTTGATAACAAAAAAGGCGAAGTTCGCAGTGTCCTTCGCGCCTTTAATAAAATGGTTACAGAACTGGAAGAGCAACAGGAACAGCTTTTTCAAGCCAAAAAGCTCTCTTCAATCGGCACGCTGGCTTCAGGAACGGCTCATCAAATAAATAATCCGCTCAATAACATTTCTACCTCCTGCCAGCTGGCCCTTGCTGATTTGGATGATAAAAAAGACTCATTTGTGAAAAAAATGCTTACAACCATCGATCAGGAAACGCAGCGGGCAGGAGAAATTGTCCGCGGCTTGCTGGAATTTTCTAGGGCACAGACCTTTTCTCCACAGAACTATCCGTTAACAAAAATTGTGGACAAGGTACAGCGTCTGGTGGCCAGTGAAATCCCTGCAGGTGTCACCGTAGAGGCTGAAATTCCGGAAGATATAATCCTCTATGTGGATGTACAAAAAATGATTGAAGCTCTGTTAAATCTGACGATTAATGGTATTCAGGCCATCCCTGAATCACCGGGAAGCGTATTTATTGGAGCAGAAAAGGACACGGAGCAGAAAAATGCTCTTATCACCGTCACTGACACGGGAAGCGGAATCGACAAGGAAAATCTTACCAAAGTTTTTGACCCGTTTTTCACTACTAAAAATGCTGAAAATGGTACGGGGCTTGGCTTGGCAGTTGTCTACGGAATTATACAAAAACAGAAAGGATTGATTAGGGTTGAGTCAACAAAGGGAAAAGGAACCAGCTTTATCATTACCTTACCGCTTCCATCGGTTACTGATAACCCAGAGTTATTCAGCAAGAATTCACTCTCCAGAGGGACCAATGTCTGAAAAAAATAATATCGCAATCCTGCTGGTTGATGATGAGGAAATAAATGTCCAGAATGTCGGTCATTTCCTTAAGCACCAGGGATTTCTTGTAACAACTGCAACAAGCGGCAATGAGGCCTTGGAGCTACTCGCCCAATCGCATTTTGACCTGGTTATAACAGATCTGAAAATGGGTGATGTTGGTGGTGTCCAGGTTATGAATGCTGCCAAAGAACTTCATCCAGAAATCGAAGTGATCATTGTCACCGGCTATGCAACTGTGGACTCTGCTGTGGATGCCATGGCCCATGGTGCATTTTATTACCTCCCCAAGCCGATCAAATTAAAGGAACTGCATGATCTTGTTCTGAAGGCCACTGAGAAAACTCTGCTGCGTCGGGAGATAGGTCGCCTGAAACAACGTATCGTGGCACAGGAGGGAACCACACAGTTTATTGGTAAAAACCCAGCAATTCTTGCGCTTAAGGATTCCATAGCCCATTTTGCCCAACTTGACTGCAATATTTTGATTACCGGTGAAACCGGTACTGGTAAAGAGCTGGTGGCCAAAACCATTTATGAACTGAGCCCCAGGTTCGATAAACGTTTCCTCCCCATCAACTGTGGAGTCATGACTGAAGAGTTGATGGCAAACGAACTTTTCGGCCATGAAAAAGATGCTTACACCGATGCCGGTAAGATGCGTAACGGGCTTCTTGAGTCCGCCAATGGTGGTGTTGTTCTTTTCGACGAAATAGGGGAAATGCCCCTTACTATGCAGGTGAAATTATTACGGGTATTACAGGAGAAAAAAATTATCAGGGTGGGGGGAACCACAGAAATCCCCATTGATGTTCGATTGCTGGCTGCCACCAACCGTGATCTTAAGGAAGAGGTGGAAAAGGGAACATTCCGTCAAGATCTCTACTATCGTTTGAATGTAATCAATCTTCATATTCCACCACTGAGAGAGAGAAAAGATGATATCCCTCTGTTGGTAAACTATTTTATGGCTAAATTTTCCTTACCAAACGGAAAGGATAAGAATGTTTCGCCGGAGGCACTCCATAGATTGCAGGATTACGATTATCCCGGCAATGCAAGAGAGCTTGAAAATATCATTGAACGTTCTCTGGCCCTTTGTGATGATTCTGAGATACAACCACACCATCTCCCGGCAGATCTCAGCAAGACTCAGCCCTTCCAGCTGCCAATTATTCAGCCAGACCAACCAAACAGGAGTCTTGAAGAAAACGAACGAGAATATATTCTTTCTATTCTGAGAAGTGTTGCTGGTAATAAGACAAAGGCTGCTAAAATCATAGGAATTGACAGAGTCTCTCTGTGGCGAAAACTGAAAAAATATGAAAAAAATGGAATGAAAACAGAGTAGTTGGTTTATTTTTTATTGGGAGTCAATGGTAAGTCCTCATCTTCAAGTTCAATGGTATAGAAGATGTCAGCAGCGTTACTGTTGGCACCCGTTGTTGTCTGAACGTGGAATTTACGGCTTAAGCGATAACGGGCAACGAACTCACTTTCACCGGTCTTTACATCGGTACCCACTGAAACAGAAAGCTTGTTGTTGAGCTGCCTGCCAATGGAGAGTTTTGTTCCCTGTCCTGCCTTATCTGGTGACGATCCCGTAAGCAAGTAGGATATTACACTGCTCTCTGACATCGGCGGATTGGAAAATGTGGTGAGTCGCGGTTTGCTGGCAGGGCCAATGGCATAGATCCCGGCAACTACATTTCCAACTGTTCGGGTTGCACGAAGGTTGATACCCGGTTTACTCAAAGGGCCGCCGGGAAAAGAGATAACCCCTGTTTCAATATCCAGATTCTGACCATAGGCCCGGTAACTTCCCTGTTTAATCTGAAAAGCACCGCTGCCAATCAGTTGCTCTTCCGGTTCTGATAATATGGTTAATTGGCCGTCAATAAAAGTGTTGAGGCCAAATCCAGCAAAGTGCACATTGTCCCCCAATGTTATCTTAAGCAGCATATGGAGGGGGGAACTGGGGGCTTCTTCTTTGCTTTCCTGAATAATAACCATATCAGGAGAAGCAGACTGGCTGCCAGGAGGTAGTTGCCGCAGTAGTATATCTGCCTTTGGAATAGTGGCTTCTCCGGTGAGACTCATAAGGCCATCTTTTTTCTCAAAGAGGATATCAGAGGAGAGAAAGACCTTGATTTCAGGCAGGTTGACCAGTCTGAAATTATGTCCCTTAAGGCTTGCGCTTGCTGGCCATCCCTGAGCGCTGTCAAGACTTGCATTGCCTGCAAGTAACATGGAGCCTTCAGGCGAGTTAAACTGGCCATGAAGAGATATCTCTTTGTCCTTGGCAACAATATCGAGTGCTGTGTCTGTAAGATCAAGTCCAATTACAGGAATAAGGACGTGACCGATATTGACCTCTCCTTTTCCGTTAATATCAGGTTCTGCAAGAGTCCCAAGGATTTTGAAATGAACGTCTATTGCTCCCTTTAAATTCATCACATCTGGAACAAGCGTTTCGACTAGATCGAATTTTTCTGCCTTAACAATGAATGTACCATCAAGCTTTGCCTTCGATCCAATATCTTTTTGGAGGACGTCGGGTAACTGGACGTGTCCACTCAGAATATTTGAATCAACGCTGAGCCGAAAGTCCGCATCAAGTGCCTCATCTTGGACTTGGAGCTTGAGTTGCAATCCTTCATGGGGGAAAATGCCCCGTTTTGTATCTGTAATATAGGCGATATCCCCAGGTGTTATCTCAGCTGTTACATCTGCTGAAAGTTTGTTCTGTATGGTGGCCGTGGCCTTTGCCGAAAAGAGCCCGGTTACGTCTTCCAGCGTCTCTGGAAACCATGGTGAGAGCCAGGACAAGGGGATTGCTTTAATTTGCACATCTCCCCCGGTGTTTTTGCCATCGGCATCCCATGTACCCTTGACACAGAGGTCTGAACTCTCTCTGCTGAGACAGAGTGTGTCGAGTGAAGCGGCAGTTACTGCAGCAGAAATGTCTGCGGCCTGCTGGAGCTTCCAGGTACCAAAATTCTTGGAGAAAATAGAGAAGGTATCCATCACTCCCTGCCATTGTTCCTCGGCGTAACCACCGTTCAGTTCTAGCTTGATATCTGCTAAATCGTGGTTTGCTGAAAGTTTGAGCGAGTGTTTATCTCTGCTGCCTTTGCCAACAACTCTTAGAGTCTTAATCAGGTTCTTTCCCGATTGGAGAGCATTGGCTGCAATAGTGATGGAAAATGGATTGGACCAGCTTAAATCCAGGGCAGCATCAGCAGTAATCTGTTCAAGACTTAGGTCACTATAGAGTATGGATGATCCTAAGAGTTTGAAAGCTACTAGTGGCTCTTTCATGTTTTTTAGTACAGTACCCGTTGCTTCGAGCGTGCCACCAGCTTTTGGCAAGAGGTCGGAAAAATCTGCAATATCAGCCTGCCACTGAAGATTTGAATCTTCTCCAAGTTTTCCGTTGGCGGTGACCACTGCACTGCCGGAGGCTAGGCGTACATTCTGTACCTGGATATCTTCGGGAGCTATTATGATGGTTCCGGTTCCACTGATTGGAAGGTCCCGTAAATTTCCCTGGAGGGTCTCAATCTTTATATTGGAAGTAAGGGTGTCATTTTCAATAATACCATCGGTTAGGATCTTCCAGTCAAGTTTTCCTGGCCAGTCACCGTAGTGAACTCCGGGATTGATATGGCTGCCATTACTTTCTATTGTCCATTTTACGACTGGTGCCCACCCAACATTGCCAAGTAATTCTACTTCTCCATCGAGTAAAGCAACGCTCAGTTTGATGTTTTTCAATTCTTTTGTGCTGCCATCGGTCTCGAGCTGGATAGTTCCCTCTGGAAGTTCACTTCCGGTTACGTCTGCTGTTAACAGCAAATGAAAGGCATCGAGAGTTCCTTGAAGCGTGGCGTTGCCTTTTGCAGAGCCGTAGTCAGCATCTCCGCGGATCGGCCACTGCAACTGTTGCCACTGGAGTTCTATATCCAGGTTTTGTTCAAGATCAGCAATACCGCTGAGTTCGATTATTGTCGGAGTTTCGGCATGTTTGAGGCTGAGCTGTTTGATATCAAAAATAAGATTTTCAATATCCGTAGTAAGGCTTAGCTTGGCGTCCCAGTTCACATCGGCGGCAGTTTTATCTCGGATGCTGAGAGTTGCATTCAGCTCTGCCTGTTTGATGTCTCCATTGCCTATTATCTCTCCGGACAGGGTACCAGGGATATCGGGCGCAAAAATTGCAGGAAGGAGTTCTGTAATATTAATATCTCCCTGCCAGGTAAGATCAGTCAGGAGCGTATGCAGGGTCATGCTGATATCTGCACGTATATCGCCACTTATATCCTCTTGAATATGTAAATTCTGGAGGTCACCCTTATAGGCACCCTCTATAGTGAGCGCGGGGAGGTCTGGGCTTAGGAGTTTTAGAGTGCTAGTAAGCTTTAGTGGATAGTTTCCGGTTGGATTGACTGCCCCCGTGAGATGAAGTGTTGCAATATCATCCATTGCTACATCAAACGTGCTGATCTTAATACCACTTTTATCCCATGAAAATGCAAGTCCAGCTTCGCGAACAGTGAGGGCTTCGGCTTCGGGGGTGGAGGAAAAAAGAAAATGAGTAATGCTTAGTTGTTCAACGTCTATGCTGATTGGTAGCGTGAGTTCCGGTAACGTGAATGGAGTGTTGTTTTCCGCGGTTTCTTTCTGCTCTTGAGGTATGGCACTGTACGAGACGTTGTCTGCACTGAGTTCAAGAATATGAAGGTGAAGACTTAGCAACGCACTGCTTTTCCAGTCGAGGACCAGATGGCCCACCTTTGCACTTCCCGCCGGACTGTTAAAAACTATGTCGGAGATTTCCAGACGATCAAGCAGTGTCCCACTGCTTGTTCCTATCTGCAGACTCTCCCCCATAAGATTTTCAGCCTGGGAGACAATAAATCTAGCACCGTTTTCAGTGCCGAGCAGATAAGCTAAGCCAATAACAAGGAGCAGGAAAAGGCTAAAGGAGATTGCCACTATACGAATAAACCATTTTTTCACAGTGTTGCCCCAAAGCCGATATGTATTCTAAAGTCATCGAGTTCTGGCTCTTCACTTACTGGATAGGCAATGTCAACACGCAGTGAGCCAAAGGGTGCTAGCCAGCGAAATCCGACACCTGCTCCAACGTAGAGTGTGTCGATTGTATCGTTATAGGCATTTCCAGCATCAACAAATGCCGAAAGAACCCAGGAGTGAGCGAGCCGATGATCATATTCAAAGCTGCCTGTTACAATATTCTTACCACCAACACTTACTCCATTATCATTGACTGGTCCCAGAGATTCATATCGATAACCACGGACCGAATTGTCACCACCGGCAAAGAATCTTAGGGACGTCGGGTACATATCGAAGTCTTCCACCCAGGAGGTTCCTATCTCGAGGGATGTGTCTATACGGCCATTTTCTCCAAGGCCAAGCATATACCTGTTTTTGAGGTGCAAGCGTGCATAGGACGTATCGGAAAGCAATGCCTCCGAGGCACCGCGAAGATCTGAAAAAAAGTAATGTCCGGATTGTGGAAACAGTGATTCTTCCATTTCGGCAAAACGAAAGGTTCCACCAATACTGAAGAGAATGGTTTCTTCGTCCTGTTCACCTTCAACACTGAACGCTTCAACTGAGGCAAGAAGGAACCCTTTATAGAAAAAAGTATCGCTGAGATTTCTTCGTACAAAGGCGGTCTCGGTTTCAAATGTAGTACTCTTGGTGTCCGATGTCTGGTCATATTCAAAACTGGTCGAGGAGACCCAGCGATCGGTGAGAGGTCTTACAACAGGAATATTATATTGGGCCCGAAGGACGCCTTCTGTTTCCGCGAGCTCCATCCGGACTTCTGAATGGTGGCCATAACGATTGATTAGTCGATCGTCCCAACGGGCAGAACCGCGTACTCCCGTATCCGAGTCATATCCTATGCCAAATGCAAACTTATGCGGAGATATGGGTTTTAAGATAACATCCAGTGGTAATTGCTGATCTATTGCTTTGTTGTAGAGTGGAGCAATGGTGACTTCTTTTGCATAGTTGCTTGCGAGGAGGTTTTGTTGAAAGTCGAGCAGGGTATCATAGGAATAGGGGGTACCTTTTTTAATGGTGTTATATTTCTCAAGCAGGTCAGGGTCCAGAAAGTCCTGTTTGAATGTGATATCTCCAAAATAATAAAGAGGGCCCGTATCCATATGAAGTGTTAAATCGGCACTGTTTGTGTCCAGATCGATCAGCCATTCGGTTTTAAGGAATTTTGCTTTTGGGTAGCCGCTGGAAAGAGCCATATTCATAAATGCATTTTTGGCCGCTTCATGTTCCGTATGAACAAGTATGGCTCCTGCGCCTGCGAGGTATTCTTTAATGCTCTGCTGAAATGGGGCCTGATCGCTTCCCTCCCCGAACCACTGTACATCTCTATTCCTGATTCTTACGGGTTCCCCTTTCTTAATCGTGTAGGTAGCTGTCCAGTCACCATTTTTTTCAACTAATTCCGATTGTATATCAGGGATATAATATCCGTATGGCTGCAGGGCTTCCCGGATTTCTTGTGGCGCCTGCTTATGCAAACGCTTGACACCATGAATGGTGAGTTCTTTATCACCTTTCATTCGGGAAATATCAAGAAACTGCAAAACATTATTCTGCAGATGTTCTTCAGCTCCGCTGAATCCGACAATATTGATGGAGAGGGGGACTTGTGCCAGGACAGGAAAGGGAAAAAGGAGTGGGAACAAAACCAACAGCAGGATAATCCGTAAAACACCATAAGCCTGGAGAATGGTGGGGAACGATAAGAGGGGATTATGTTTCATAGCAAGAGTAAGGCTACTGCTCTGGAAGGGACTGTTTGCCTGTCATGCTTTCTATTGATAATTGGATAACAGCGGTAGCCTCTAACATCGTGTCTGGGAAAGTAAATTCCTTGTCACTGTACTGCGCCATGATGACAGTAAGAGCGTTCTTTTTTTCTTCCTTACTCTGTAAGAAAGATGCTGTTCCATATCCAATAATGGATTGAAATTTCATACTCCAGTTACATGCTTTTTCGGACTTGACTGTTCCCATGATATGATCAAATTCAAAACAGACATTGGGGTTTGCTGTGATCATATCAATCTTTCGCCCTTTTTTAGCACCGTGCAAAAAAAGTGCATTGTTATGATATCCAAATGAGAGGGGGACAATATAGGGTATACCTTTATCCACCATGCCCAACCTGCAGACACTAGACTTTCTAATAATGGCTTCAAGCTCGCCATGATCTGTAATTTCTTTTTCTTTTTTGCGCATGTTGATTTGATTTCTCTGAAAGAGGTGATGGAAATCCCCTTTTCATATATCAGGAAACAGTGTTTGTGGGATATGAAAAGGGGAAATGTGAAGTGAAACAGTCAGGCGTTATTCGTAACTGATACACTCAGCGGGGCAGGATCCCATAGCTTCCTCGATGCAGTCTTCATCTCCACCTTCTTCCTGAATAACGTAGGCTTTGTTTTCATCATCATTGAAGGCAAAGATATCCTTGCAAAGTTCAACACAGGTTTCACAACCGATACATTCTTCTTCATCAATTTTTACTTGTTTGGACATTTGCTTATTCCCTTAATTGTTATTATTTTAAAGAGTTGCCATGTTAAATGGCTGCGACAAAGAATAGTTCTTTCTGCTGAGAAGTTCTATCAAATAATATAGGATATGTAAATTCATTTATGGGATGCTTCACCTGTTTGTACTGTCTATTTACGACTGTCTCCCAGGAAAATCTGTTTGAGCAACGTTGGAAGGGGGGATAGTCTGACTCACGTTGAATTGTAGAAGACGATCTGTTTTTAGGGGGAGGAAAATGGAGAAGAAAAATGAGAGTCGCTGCTTACTCTTTTACTAAAATAGCGCATCCGGCAGTGATCATAACAGCACCCGCGCATCTGTTTGTGAGTTGCAGTGCTTTTGTGCTTTTAAAGAGCTGACCTGCGCGGGATGCAACACCTGCGTAACAGAGAAGGACAGTACCAAGGACCACGGTAACCACAAGACTGATAGCAAGAATATCAATATGGTTAAGGCTTGCAAGATCCACAAAAGTGGGCAGGAACCCAAGATAAAAGAGGATAACCTTTGGATTGGCAAGGGTAATAAGTAAGCCGCTTATAAAGTTCTTTTTCCATGAGCGCTCTTTTGCCCCTTCAATGGACACCGGTTCCGGTTTTGATCGCCAGATTGTAATGCCCAGCCAGAGCAGGTAAAGCCCACCCCCATATTTCACAAAGACAAAGAAACTGCCAAGTATTTCTGCCATGGCAGAAAGTCCATACACGGCGAGCAGCAGGAAGATAATATCTCCGCTGATAATCCCAAGCACCAGAATAGCCGCGTGGGCAAAACCATCCGAGAGGGCACGGGCCACGGTGGCAAAAACACCGGGCCCGGGAGATGCTGCCAGAAGAAACATGGCAGCAGCGAAGGGAAGCAGGGTCATTACGGTCATGATTCTGCTATAATGCTTTTGCCTTGTCTATGGCGCGTTTAAAGGCGTCGGCAGATCTTGCTATAACGTCGTCACCAACACAGAAGGCGAGTCTGAAATAGCCTGGCGCTCCAAAGCCCTGACCGGGAACGGCAAGGATTTTCTCTTCCTGAAGGATTGCACAGAATTTCACATCGTCTTCAATGGGTGCTTTTGGGAATACATAGAAGGCACCCTTGGGTGGAATAAAATCGTATCCGGCATCAGCTAGCAGCTTACAAAATGTCTCACGTCGTTTGACGTAGATAGAGTTGTCAACACTTGCATCTTGAAGTTCTGCAACAACGCGCTGCATAAGAGCTGGCGCATTGACAAAACCAAGAATACGATTGGCAAGAGTCATGGCATCGAGCAGGGCAGCCTTATCTGTAATATCAGGGTGAACTGCCAGATAGCCGATTCTTTCTCCCGGGAGGGAGAGGTCCTTTGAGTAGGAAGAGAGAACAATGGAGTTTTTGGTGGCCTGAAAAACACTACCCACAATATTATTATCAAAGACAATTTTCCGGTAGGGTTCATCGGCAAGCAGGTAAATAGTAGTTTTAAACTCAGATCCCTTTTTGTCCAGCATCGCACCGAGAGCATTCAGGGCTTCCTGGGAGTATATCTGGCCGGTGGGATTGTTAGGGGAGTTGGTGATTACCACCTTTGTTTTCGCTGTAATCGCAGCTTCAATGGCTGCCAGGTCAAGGTTGAATTCACTGTCGGTCTGAACAATTTTACTGACGCCACCATGGTTATCCACGTAGAAATTGTACTCAACAAAATAAGGGGCAAGAAGGATTACCTCTTCACCCGGGTTCAGCAGGGATTTCATAACAACATTTAAAGCTCCCGCTGCGCCACAGGTCATCAGCATATCACCATGAAAAATATCGATCCCCTGTTCTTTTGACATTTTTCCAGCAAGCGCCTCACGTACCCATGGATAACCGCCATTTGGCATATAGGCATGGACCATTGGGCTTTCATCTTGGACAATCTCCAGGATGGCTTTATTGTACTCCGGTGGTGGTGGTACATCAGGGTTACCAAGGCTGAAATCAAAAACATTCTCGGCGCCATATTGAGCCTTCATCTTGGCCCCTTCTTCAAACATTTTACGAATCCATGAAGATTTTTCTGCAAAATTACGCATCTTATTTGAGATAGTCATTTGTAATTACTCCTTTATATGTCTTGTTGATTATTTATGTTTGAAAAAATCATATGCTGCATTGATCTCTTTCATTTTCTCTTCTGCCACGGCACGAAACTCCTGGCCCAGGTGGTTTACCTTGTCCGGATGATATTTCATGCTGAGTTTTCTATACGCTTTTTTGATCTCATCTTTGTCGGCACCTGGCTTGAGCCCAAGCACTGCATAATATTGATCCGATGACCCTTGAGTGCCAGGCCCACTCTGCTGCTGTCTGCCATATTTATATTTTGCTTCGATGGTGCGTTTATCATACTCTTTGATCTGCAGGTAGTCTGCAATATCACGGGCAATTTTGAGCTCCGCATCGGGAACCTGTGCCTTGGTATAGAGCACCTGATAAATAAGTTCCAGCAGAATAAGGCGCGGTTCGTAGGCAAATGTATTGCGAAACTCAAGCAGCAGGCTTTCCATGGATTGTGTTGAGTCCACGGCTTCTTTGATCAGATCCTTAACCCAGTACATTTTGGTCTGGTCATACCGAAGGTTCTGCTGAAAGAATCGCTGGATGGTGGAAATTTCTTCCTTGCTGACGACGCCATCTATTTTGGCGATGGATATCAGAATTTGGACAAGAAGCCAAACAAAGCGGTTATGGCTTTCTGACTGTGAGGCTTCATAGGTGGAAACTTTTTTCTTGATCCAGTAGCTGAAACCCCAGAAAATTCCTATAAAGATAAGGACAGCAGCAATACCTGAGTAGAGAAGGAAGCCGAGAAAGTTGAAGAGGCCGGAAAAGCCTCCGGTGAGCAGGCTGAAAAGAAGCAGGAGAAGGAGGCATCCTCCACATCCTGGTTGGTCATGTCGTTGGTATTGCATGGTATATCAAACACTCAAAAGTATGTAAATTTATTGTTCGTCTGTCTCATCGCCAAAAAGGGCATTGATAAAGTCGTCCGGGTTAAAATCCCGTAAATCATCGATCTGCTCACCGATACCGATAAATCGAATTGGTATGGCAAGTTCACGGCAAATGCAGGCAACGATTCCACCCTTTGCTGTGCCGTCCAGTTTGGTGAGGGCCAGACCGGTTATTCCAACGGCCTCATTAAAAAGTTTTGCCTGGGATACCGCATTTTGTCCCGTTGTGGCATCGAGTACCAGTAGGATTTCGTGGGGTGCCTCAGCAAGCCTTTTTCCAATAACCCGCTTGATTTTTTTTAACTCCTCCATCAAGTTGACCTGGGTATGAAGTCGTCCGGCGGTATCAACAATAACCACGTCATATTTTTCTGCAATGGCCAAGTCCATAGCATCAAAAGCCACGGCAGACGGGTCGGTCCCTTCATCCTGATGAACCACGGGAACATCATTGCGTTCGCCCCAGATTTTCAACTGAGCCACGGCGGCTGCACGAAAGGTATCGGCAGCAACAAGTAATACCGATTGACCAGCCCGTTTGAATTTCTTGGTGATTTTTCCAATTGTTGTGGTTTTTCCGACTCCGTTTACTCCAACAACCATGATTACAAATGGTCCGGACTCCGGCATTACCAGCTCTGCTGGTTGGTCAGACTCCATAACAAAGGAACGTAACTTATCTTTTAATATGGCTTTTAATTCTTTAGGATCGGAGAGTGAGCCACGTTTTACACGTTTTCTGGCATCATCGAGCAGCTCCATGGTGGTGTTGACACCAAGATCGGCAGTAATCAGAATTTCCTCGAGTTCATCAAAGAGATCGGCATCTATCTCTTTCTTTCCAAGAAAGAGGCTATCCATACGGTAGACAAGTGATTCCTTTGTCTTGTTCAGACGGCTGGAGAGGCGCTGGAACATCGATTCCATGCCCGATGCCTCGTCTGGCGTGTCGTTTTGCCCTATGGATTCAGGAGATTCCGGCTGTTGTTGCTTTTTTGGGGGGCTTGTGACAACGACTGCATCGTCCGGACTGTTTTTAGAAACCTGTGAAGTTTCGGTGTTTTCGACTTGCGCAACAGTCTCGTCGTTTTTTGAAAATTTCTTTTTGAACCAACCTAGCATATATGAAATTCCTTATGATAACGAATTAAATTTGAAAAAAAGTGGGTGAGAAAACTTTCCATATTACGGCCAGATCAAGAAGAAAGCAATAAAAACAGACACTGTTGGTTAGTGTCCGTCCAGAAATAAGATTGTTTTCTCTCAATCGAGGCGAGAAGAGAAATTTAGCGAAGGCATATAATTGATATTTCGACGAATAATTTTTCACAGCAACGAAGAGTTAGAGGCAAAGGGACACCTAAAGAGAGGCGCTAGTTATCATCTTGCTATAATAATCTGGCGCAGTGGAAAATATTTGCTTTTCCGGAGAACAGCATTACTGTATTCCAAGGTTACGACCTGCTTAAGCAAATTGTTGATTAGCTTGTTGCGGGAAGAAAGTGTAGTTAAGGAAAAACATATAATTACGTTTTATAAAATTTATATATTGTAATAGGAGAATGTTATGTCTAGTTCATGTGGATCAGGTAGTTCATGCTCAAGCGATTCCTGCGGAAGTAATACCCAAGAGTCTCAGCAGGCTAAAATGGCGCAGCAGGACAACGCCATCACCCGCTCACTCGGGAAGATCAAAAATAAAATTCTGGTAATGAGTGGAAAGGGTGGTGTTGGCAAATCCACCGTCTCTGTAAATTTGGCACTTGGACTTGCAGCAAGGGGTCATAAGGTTGGTCTGATGGATGTTGATCTTCATGGCCCGGATGTTATCCGGATGCTTAACTTGAAAGGAAGCCTTGAAGCACCAGAGAACCCAAATGATCTTGTTGCTCCTCTTCAGTACAACGACAATCTGAAAGTCGTTTCCCTTGAATATATGATGAAGGATCGAGACGAGGCCATTATCTGGCGCGGACCTTTGAAAATTCAGGCTATTCGTCAGTTTGTCGCAGATATGGATTGGGGTGAGCTTGATTACCTGATCATTGATGCTCCTCCGGGTACTGGTGATGAGCCTCTCTCCATTGCTCAGACTATTCCTCATGTAAAGGCAGTGGTTGTGACCACTCCTCAGAAGGTTGCGCTTGCGGATGTGCGTAAATCGTTGAACTTCTGTAAAACGGTGGAAATGGAAGTGGTTGGGATTGTCGAAAATATGTCCGGATTTGTTTGTCCTGAATGTAATACCACCGTGGATATCTTCAAGACCGGTGGTGGTGAAGAGCTTTCCCGCGAATTCGATCTGCCATTCCTTGGTGCTGTTCCTATGGATCCCAAGGTTGTTATTGCTGGTGATGATGGTGTCCCCTATCTTTCATCCGATGCCAAGAGTCCTGCCACCGAGGCATTCTTGAAGGTGATTAATGCGGTAGAGCTTCGTTTACCTCCCGTTGCTGCTCCTGCTCCATTGAATATGGCATCCACTGACTCCGGTTCAAGCGATTGTGGTTGTGGCGGAAGCTGTAACCCAACCACCTGTGATTGTTAATTTGCAGTAAAAAATTCATAGGTACTCGTTCCTGCTGTCCCATATAACGAAAACTTATATGGGACACAGGATCGAACAGATGTGAAACACTGCTCAACTGTTTTTTCCTGAGTAGTAGAATAGTGGCAAAAGATTTGAAAGAGATTTACTCCCTTTGGTCTTCAGCCTTCAACCTTTTTTGACCTGACCCCATGTTTCTAAAACAAATTACTGTAGGATCAATGGGAGTATGCTGTTATATCGTCGGCTGCTCAAAAACCTCACTCTGCGCCGTGATCGATCCAGGCGGGGATGAAGATAAAATCCTGCAGGAAGTAAAAGATGCAGGGCTTACCATCGATTCTATTATTGCCACCCACGGCCATCCTGACCATGTATGCGGCAACAGGATATTGAAAGAGGCAAGTGGCGCTGACATTATTATGCACGAAGCTGATTCTGAGTTTTTTGCAAAACCGGAAACACAGAATTATTTCTCCATGCTTGGCCTTGAGGCTTCGCCTCCAGCCGATCGCACCGTTAAAGATGGTGATGTGATCACTGTTGGTGAAGAGGAACTGCTCGTTATTCACACCCCCGGACATACTCCAGGTGGAATGTGTCTCTACTGTGCACCTAATCTTATCACCGGCGATTCTCTCTTTGTCGGGGGCATTGGTAGAACGGATTTTCCAGGCGGTTCCCACGATGAGCTTATCACCGCCATTAAAGAACGACTATTAACTTTGCCTCCTGAAACGGTGGTGTGGCCAGGTCACGGCTATGGTGGCTCCCGGTCTACCATTGAAGAAGAGGCTCGTTCAAACCCATATCTTTAGTAACTCCTTTCTATGCGTGAAATTGTTCTAGGTACAGCCGGCCATGTTGATCATGGTAAAACCAGTTTTGTTCGTGCCCTTACCGGAATTGAGACGGATCGTCTTAAGGAAGAAAAGAAGCGCGGCATAACCATTGAACTTGGTTTTGCCTACCTTGATCTTCCCTGTGGTCACCGGCTTGGAATTGTGGATGTGCCGGGGCATGAAAAGTTTGTTAAGAACATGGTCTCCGGTGTCTCCGGCATGGATCTTGTCGCCTTTATTATTGCTGCGGATGAGGGGATTATGCCTCAGACCCAGGAGCATTTTGAGATCTGCCGCCTGCTTGGAGTCAAGCAGGGAATCATCGTTATTACCAAGAAAGATATGGTGGATGAAGAGTGGCTTGAAATGGTCACCGAAGAGGTAAAAGAGTATTGTGAGGGCAGCTTTCTTGAAGATGCACCTCTGGTTCATGTCTCTTCTGTAACGGGGGATGGCATAGATGGTATACGTGATCTGCTTGACACCTTTGTTGCTGCCCAGCAATTTAAAGAGATTCACGGCCCCTTTCGTCTTCCAGTCGATCGCATATTTGCCATAAAAGGCTTTGGCTCTGTTATTACCGGAACTTCCATGTCCGGAAGAGTAGCCATTGGTGATGATCTCTGCTTTTATCCAACAGATATGGTTGCAAAGGTTCGAGGTATTCAGGTCCATTCTGCGGATGTAGAGAACGTGGAGGCCGGGCATCGAACGGCGATTAATCTGCAGGGGGTTGATACCGCTGCCGTTTCGCGCGGGATGGTCGCCGCTACTCCAGGAAGTCTCCAGCCAGGGTATATGCTGGATTGCGAATTCCTCTATCTTGCATCCAATGCAAAACCCTTAAAACATAGAGCCCGGGTTCGTGTTCATCTTGGTACGGCAGAAATCATGGGCAGAATTTCACTGCTTGATCGAGATGTCCTGCAGCCGGGAGACACCGCTGGGGTTCAGCTTCTCCTCGAAGAAGCAGTTGCCGTTTGGCCTGGTGATCACTATGTGGTGCGCTCCTATTCGCCGGTTGGTACCATCGGCGGTGGCGAAATCCTTGGGAATATGCCACCCCGTAAACGCAAACGTCTCACCGAGCGTGATCAGAACGCAAATAGTAAGAGCTTTGCTGTTTTACGTGGTGATGATGTTGAAGAGAAAATTCTGCTGTTTTTGCAGGAACGCGGAACCCTGGGACTCACCTTTGATGAGCTTGCGGTGCGTCTTGGTACATTTGGCAAACAGCTTAAAAAACTTATCTCTGCCCCCTTGTCTTCGAGAAAAATCGTAGTGGTGGATTCGTCTAGCCAGCGCTATCTCGTAAAAACTACAAGTGATATGGTGGAACAGTCTCTGCTTACAAACCTTGCAGCGTATCATGCTGACAATCCGCTGCAGCTTGGTTTGTCTAAGGAAGAGTTACGATCGGGACTTGGGGCTAGTGTGGATCAGAAGGTGTTTCACTTCTGTCTGACCGAACTGCAGAAAAGGGAACTCGTGGTTCAGGAAGAATCATCCGTACGACTTGCCTCCCATCAGGTGGCTCTTCAGGCCGATGAAAAGAAACTGCAGAGAGATCTTGAAAGTTGGTATCGTGAAAAGGGCTTGCGTACTCCTACCATGCGGGAGAGTATGGATGCGTTTTCTGAATATCCAGAATCTCTGGTGAAAGAGGTTTTTGCTCTTCTCCTGCGGGAGAGAAAACTGGTGAAGGTGAGTGAAACCCTCTATTATGACGCTTCAGCGATTGATACTTTGCAGGATCAAGTGACAAGCTTTATGCAAAAAGAAGGAGAGATTGATGCCCCACGGTTTAAGAATCTTACAGGGCTGACACGAAAATTTTCCATTCCGCTGCTTGAATACTTCGATCGTATCAAACTTACTATTCGGGTGGGTGATAAACGGCTGCTCAGGAAACAGAGTTAGATTTTGATGGATTCGTAAAACTCTCCATCTTCTTCGTTGTGCGCCCGACAGGAAGTACCCTTGGGGTACAAAATTCACATCATTTCAACGTACTCTAGTACGCCGAAATGATATCAATTTTGCGCGCCTCGAATATGAATCTTTTCGAAGTCTGCGCTTATCTACAAATCCATCTTAGATGATACCTTTTTACGAGTCCATCAGATTATTACATTTTCTGTTTTACGTCGTTCCCTATTGAAGCAGATCCTGTAGCAATGTTTTAAAGTGCTTCAGATCCACCGGTAGAATCTCAATTTCCACCTGGGTTAGGTCGTAAAACTCCATTATTTCCTCATCACTCAGTAGATCCACCCCGGTATCCAGAATAATAATTTTGTTATACCAGCCAAGGTTTAATCTGGCGTCGGTGACAGTCCACTGGCCATCCTGAATAGACTGGTTGATCATTCGAATCCAGGCTGGAGTCATCAGGGAGGTGCGGTTTTTCTGCAATTCATTGGTGAGTGTACTTCCAATCAACATATCAATGCAGTTTCTTGCCTGAGGGATTTTCCCGCCACAATCCTTCACCACGTCCTTAATGTCTCGTTTTCCTTTGCAATGCTTGCCCACAAGAAAACGAACTTCTCCTCCTGTCTTCGAAGCTTTCTCAACACCTGCCTGTAACTCCTGTTCCATTTTTAAGGGGTTATTATGGATGCTGTAATGCATGTAGTTGATGCGGGGAGCCAGGTTTAATTCAGTAAGGATACTTTCCAGTTCTTTGCGAAATATTGGACAGGCGATAAGAGAGGTGGGTTCATCCTTCGGGGTTGTGCATTCCGGAAGGGTTTGGTCACTTGTCATGTTTTTACAAAGAGAGTTTTGCATATGAATAATCTACCTTGAGAGAAGAATTAATAGTTATCTATAAATACCATTGTCATCCAATGGAAACAAATCAATAGTTTAGATAGGATTGTTCATTTAGAAGAATGATATTTTTGACTAAAACATCCTATAGCTCGTCATCCCCGAGTGTAGTTATCGGGAATCGAGTCCTTTTGAAAAGGATTGGAGTCTATGATTTATTCCCGATAACTACACTCGGGAATGAAGGTGTTTTTCGCAATTATTTGAATGAAAAGATAATCTGCTAATTCACAAAAACATAGTTACTCCGTGAGAATTCTTTAGGAAACCTGCCATTGAAAGCGAAGTACCTGTTCTGTTTTTTCAGTAACACGATAATCATGGTCAATGCGCATTCCCAAAATCATCAGCACCTTTTCCTCTGTAAGAATAAGAGGATATGAATCTCTTTTCATGGCAGGAACTTTATGATCTGAAAGAAAACGAGAGATTTTCTTTTTTCCGGGAGCACCAAGTGGATAGAACCATTCACTTTCTTTAGCCTGACGAAGTAGGAATGGGAAGGATACAGTTTCTGCGTCAATAATCAGGCTGTCCCGGGTACCTTGCAATCCGTGAGCAAATGGCAGTTTTTGAACAAGAAGTGTTCGATCAAGTTCGCTTACAGGATAAATTCCAGTCTCGGAAATAGAAATGGGAGTAAACGTTTTTTTTATAATCCCTGCCCCCCTGTATCCTTTTTGTGAAGAAGGACGATGGAAGGTGAGTCTCTCCTCTTCCCGCATGGCACGCAATCCACCACTGAGATGAAGCTCTTTGTGATTTGTAGATTCTGCCATCACAAGCAGACTCTGTATCTTTTTGTAAGACGGTTTTGATTCCATCGTCCAGCAGATTCTGTCAAGGATTCGTCTCTGTATAGCGATGGGTTCCAGTAAAAAATAGGGTAGAGAAAGAGAGAGTGTCTCCTGATTTTTACTCGTACATTTCTGGTATGCAGTGAGGCTGATTTTTTCCAGAAGCTTGTCTTCACCATCTAGAATAGTTGCCGTTTGCAGAAGGGTTTTGCGTATCGATGGATTATATTTTGTTTCGAGTTCGGGCAGGAGTTCAAGACGGATTCTGTTTCGCAGGAAGCGCGGATCCAGATTTGAACTGTCTTCACAATAAGGAATCTGCTGTTCTTTTAAATAATGAAGCAGAGTTTCTTTTGTTTCACCAAGCAGTGGACGAACGATACAGCCATGCTGAAGATTCATTCCGCTCAGCCCTGTACTGCCACTTCCTCTGATTAAGCGCAGAAGTACTTCTTCTGCCTGATCATCGGCGGTGTGTCCAACGGCAATAACAGCTGCACTATGTGAGGCTCTGATATTCTCTAGTGCCTGATAGCGTAATATGCGAGCGGCTTCTTCAAGAGAGCATTTTTTCGCCTGCTGTTCAGCTTTGACATCGACTGTCACACTTTCGAAATGGGCTGAGCAGAGATGGGCCTGTTTCCGCACCAGTTCTTTTTCTGATTGCGTTTCAAGTGGGCGTAATTCATGATCCACATAGACGGCGATACGCGTGGTGGATGGATAAATGGCTGAGAGAAGATGTAACAGGCTTATGGAATCAGCACCTCCTGAAACAGCGATAATAATTGGTTTATCGCAGTTGAATAGTGATGTTGAACTGATAAGATCCTTTACTCGTATTTGAAGGTTATCCATAAATGGTATTTACATTATTCACTACAATATGGCAAATCTATGTTTTTCATTTGAATATTCCATGCATTCGTATAGCATAGGATTATCAGAAATTCTAAAATTTAATGGAAGCAATATGAAAATTCTAATTGCAGAAGATGCACCTGTTAATCAGGTCCTGCTTACCAGCTTTCTCTCGCCATACGGCGAATGCCATGTGGTGAGTGATGGTGATGCAGCCATTGAGGCCTTTGAAAAGAGTCTGGATCTTGATATCCTCGATTTTGATCTTGTTTGTCTTGATATTATGATGCCAAAACGTGATGGCCAGGCCGTATTACAAAAGATCAGAGAAATGGAAAGGGAAAGAGGGATAGGTAGCGGGCAGCAGGTAAAGGTATTAATGATTACAGCACTTGATGATTCTGAAAACATTATGGAAGCTCTGGTAAAGGGGCAGTGTGAAGGGTATCTGACAAAACCTGTCAGCAGGGTTACCCTGCAGAATCAGTTAGGGATGTTAGGTATTAGCTAATGGCGGAGCAGCCTGGAAAAATGTCGCAACAATCCCTCTTGGATCAGATGCAAAGCTATGTCAGTAGACATTACCAGCTACCAGTTGAAAAAGTTACGCTGATGTTGCCAAGCTTTCTTGATGTTCTTAGAAATCATTTGAACGATCTTGAGAATGTACTTGCCGATGAGGATCCACTTCCGCTTGGAAGGGTGGGGCATACCTTAAAAGGGGCTTTATTGAATATGGGGCTTGCCGATCTTGCAGAGATTGCCGCAGATATTGAAGTAGAAGGAAAGGCCGGTAATCAGAATTTTAACTATGCGGGATTGGTGAGAAAGTTGAGAGAAGGGCTAAGCGAGATACTCTAGCTTGTGTCTGAGCCCGGGGATCCGGGTACAGAAGAATAAAAAAAGGCGACTTGAGAAAATCTCAAGCCGCCTTTTTTTATGAAAAAGAAAAACCTATTCTCTTATTGCTGAAAGTAACTTCTGAATTGAATCCTTGGCATCACCAAAGAGCATCATAGTATTGTCCTTAAAGAACAATTCATTTTCAATTCCTGCAAAACCAACATTCATAGAACGTTTCAGAACGACAACGGTTCGTGCATCTTCAACATTGAGTACTGGCATGCCATAGATGGGGCTGCTTGGGTTCGTCTTAGCGGCAGGATTTACAACATCATTGGCACCGATAACAAGTACAACGTCGGTGGTGGAGAAATCGTCGTTGATATCCTCCATGGCATAGAGCTGATCGTAGGAGACATCAGCTTCAGCAAGTAAAACATTCATATGTCCAGGCATACGGCCGGCAACGGAATGGATTGCGTAACGAACCTCAATACCCTCTTCTCCGAGGTAATCACCAAGCTCACGGGTAACGTGCTGTGCTTGAGCAGCAGCCATACCATAGCCTGGAACGATAATAACAGATTCAGCATTCTCAACGGCAATGGCAACATCTTCAATGTCAAATCCTTTCATGGAACCGGCAGGACCTTCGCCATCATCTACAACGGAATCATCAATGGCTCCAAATGCGCCAAAAAGAACATTGGCAAGGGAGCGGTTCATGGCGTCACACATGATTTTTGTAAGGAAGAGACCGGAGGCACCAACGAGAGAACCAACAATGATAAGCGCGTTGTTGTTGAGGGCAAAACCAGTCATGGAAACCGCAAGTCCCGAATAGGAGTTCAGCAGTGAAACAATAACCGGCATATCTGCGCCGCCAATTGGGATAACAGCAAGCACACCAAGAACCAGAGCCAGAACAATAATAAGAACAAAGGCGACAGTATTGGCAGGGTTCTGGAAAACCAGGTAGGCAAGGAAAATTGTTAACACAACAATACCGGCATTAACAATCTGCTGGAATGGATAGGTTATGGGGCGAGTTGAAATGATTCCCTGCAGTTTGGTGTAGGCAATGATTGAACCGGTAAAGGTGAGACCACCAATAATAACGGAGAGGAGCAGGGTAATCATGGTAAATCCTGCAAATGCTTCGGTATGACCAGTAAACTCTGCCATGGCAACAAGCGCTGAAGCAGCACCACCACAACCGTTAAACAGGGCAACCATCTCGGGCATCGAGGTCATTTCGACCTTCACTGCGGCATATCCACCAATGGAGGCACCAATGGCAATGGCAATAATGATCATGGTGTAGCCGAACATGTCAGGGGAGGCAAGTGTGGCAGCAATAGCCACAAGCATTCCAGCCATGGACAGCTTATTTCCGTATTTCGCCGTGGCTGGAGAACTTAGATTTTTGATACCGAGCATGAATAGTACAGCTGATATCAGATATACAAAATCAATAATATTAACAGTAGACATAACTTAACTCTCTGGTTGTACTATTCTTTTTTCTTCCGCTTCTTTTTCTTGAACATCTGAAGCATTCTGTCCGTGACCATATATCCGCCAACCACATTTACGGTGGCAAATACAACAGCACAGAATCCAAGTATGGATTCTGCATTAATGGACTCCGGTCGTCCCGTGGCAAGTAAAGCACCAAGAATGGCGACACCGGAAATAGCATTCGATGCGGACATAAGTGGGGTGTGTAGAGTTTGAGGCACTTTTGAGATAAGCTCGGCTCCTGCAAAGCAGGCCAGTACAAAAATGGTCAAACCGATAATGATTGTTCCTGTATCCATTTTTTTCTCCTTAGGCGGCCATGAGTGACTTGGTCAGTTCGTGAATGACGTCGCCGTCTTTAGTGACCAGTGATCCGCTGGTGATTTCGTCTTCCATATCCATCTTGAAACCGTTCTCGTCACAGAGATGGAAAAGGAATTTTTCTATATTCTTGGAAAACATCTGTGAGGCATGGAAGGACATGGTGGAAGGCAGATTGGCATGACCAATAATCTGAACACCATGAACCACTGTGTTCTCGCCAGGTGTGGTAACTGCACAGTTTCCGCCCATTTCAGCAGCAAGATCGACAATAACAGATCCGGGCTTCATGGATTTTACCTGCTCTTCACTTATCAGGATGGGTGCTTTTTTACCAGGAATCAGAGCAGTTGGAATAACGACATCGGATTTGGCAATATGCTTTGAAATAAGTTCAGCCTGCTTCTGTTTGTATTCATCGGACATCTCTTTTGCATATCCGCCGCCACCTGAGCCATCCTCTTTGATCGGTACTTCAACAAACTTTGCCCCAACTGAGTTGACCTGTTCTTTTACTTCAGGGCGTACATCAAATGCTTCAACTACACCGCCAAGACGTTTTGCCGTTGCACAGGCCATAAGTCCTGCCACACCAGCTCCGAGTACAAGCACTTTAGCAGGAGCAACGGTTCCCGCAGCGGTCATAAGCATGGGGAAAAATCTGTTAATGTTATCGGCTGCAAGAAGTACCGCCTTATACCCTGAAATGGTACTCATGGAAGAAAGAACATCCATGGATTGGGCAAGGGTTGTTCGCGGAATAATATCAAGGCCAAAGGCGGTGATTTTCTTTTCCTGGAACTTTTTGACAAGGTCGTGGCGCAGGGTGGACTGAACTATGGAAATATAGAAAGACCCGTCTTTGAGGGTCTCTGCTTCTTCCATGGAAGGCGGCCGAACTTTCACAATACAGTCACCTTGACTGATAAGTTCTGCTGCAGAGCCTACGATTGTGGCTCCCTTATCCGTGTAGTCCTGGTCGCTATGTCCGGATGTCAGGCCAGCGCCTGTTTCAATCAAAACGTCAAAGCCATGATTGCTCAGTCGCTTGATGGAATCCGGGATGATAGCAACCCTGTTTTCGCCCTCTTCAATCTCTTTTAAAACAGCGAGTTTCATAGTGGGTCCTCTCTATAAAAATATAATAAACTTTGTCGAATCTATGGATTTCGCAGGTGGTGCGAATAAGATTTGAGCAGTGAAATGAATGAGCGCTCAATAGTACGGTATATTACTGGAATGGTCAAGAAATTAGCGGAAAAACCAGTCAGGAAAACGGTACTGCTCTTTTAAACAGATTGCAGTCTTGTCAGGAGTCTGGTGTGGATATTGTCAAAGGCACCATTGGAAAGTATGGCTACCACATCGTTCGGTTGCAGGATGGGGAGTAAGGTATCCAGAATAGTATCCGTATCCGGACATGACTCTGCCTCAGCTCCTCTGGCCCTCAGGTCTTTGGCAAGTGTAGCAGCGGAGAAAAGTTCGCTTGCAGCTACATTTTCAAGGGGCACAGGCTCACGAATAAAGGTGATATCTGCCGAGTCAAAACAGCTTACATAGTCTTGTTGGAAAATAGCGCGTCGTGATGAGTTGGTACGTGGTTCGAACACGGTAATCAGGCGTTGTCCTGCATAGGCATCTTTTAATGCCTTTAATGTTTCTTTAACCGCCGTGGGATGGTGTGCAAAATCATCTATAACAGTCACCTTATTGATAATGCCCCGTACTTCCTGGCGTCGTTTAATACCGCCAAACTGAAGCAGGCCCGTGTTGATGGTATCGGGTGCAACACCTATCCGGTGCAATACTGCAGCAACGGCAAGGCTGTTTAAGCAGTTGTGGGTGCCAGGGAGTTGTACGGAAAAATCAGCCCACTCTTTGCCCAGCCGGCTGACTTTGAAATGTGTTATCCCTCCATCGGCGCGAACATCTGACAGAGACCAGTCAAGCTCTTTACTCTGTCCGTATCCCTGTACTTCACAGGGGGCGTCCCGAACAACTTCAACCACATTCGGATCGTCAAGATGGGCGATAATCAGGCCATCTTTAGGCAGGAGTGAAACGAATTTCTTAAAGGAGCGTTTAATGGCATCAAGGTCATCAAAGATATCAGCATGATCAAATTCCACCGAGGTGATAATGGCAATATCGGGTCGATAGTGGAGAAATTTAGATTCCTTATCAAAAAAAGCGGTGTCATACTCATCCCCTTCGGAGACAAAATGTTTGCCATGTCCAAGACGAAAGTTTGCATCAAACTCACGGACGATACCGCCAATCATAAAGGTGGGATCAAGTTCTGCCTGATTGAGGCAGGAGGCAAGAATTGAGGAAGTCGTCGTTTTGCCGTGTGTTCCGGTGACAACAAGGGAGACACGTGACTGAATGAAAAAATGGGCAAGTGCCTGCGGGAAAGAGAGGTATGGAATTTGGGCTTCAGCTAGAGCGCATGCTTCGGGATTGATCCTGGTGATGACATTTCCCACTATAACGAGATCGGGACGAGGTTCTAAATTCTGTTTTCCGTAGCCATCGCATGTTGTAATCCCCATTGCTTCAAGAAAGACGGACATGGGTGGATAGACGGCTTTGTCAGATCCCGTGATCTCAAAGCCGGAACTCTTCAGCATACCTGCAAGGGCGGCCATTCCAGTGCCGCAGATGCCCATAATATGAATGTGGCTGATATTCTTCGGTGCATAATTGAGCTCTGGGAGAATGTCCATTACTGTTTTTCCACGGTTGTTTTGATAGTTTTAAAGATATTGGAAAATCCGGTTTCGAAGGTTGCCGGGGTAAGCCTGCCCACTTCAATAAATTTAATGGCTATTTCTTTTGAGACCTTCAAAAGTATTTCATCTGTGATTTTTTTCTCAGTGCTGTCCATGGTTGTATCCAAGTTTATTTTAATTTTTGGAAGTCTTACAAGCGTTTCTATCCTGCAGTGGGAAGGAATTCCTCGCTACTTTAGAACCGCCCCTGCTGTTGTGAAGAAGGCCAATTCTATTGAAACAACAGGGACGGAATTCCAGCAGAAATAACCGATTAAGCCATCCCTGTGAAAATTATTATACTCTGATCCTTAAGGGAGAACAGCCAATCCTTTTAAATCGATGGCTTTAGCGTAACTTAAAAAATCGTCCCGGGTTACATTTTTTCCCTTTAAGGTAACTAGGAAACGGTTGTTTATAATAATACTGATGTCGCCACCGCTGTTCTGATAGTTAACGATCCCCTTGTAGCCGTTAATCAACTCAAACTTTCCGGCAGAGGAAGCAAAGATAGGGTTGGAAAACATCATCATCATGGACTGTATCATGGGAGAGTCTGTAACAACGGAAATTTTGATTACAGAAGAATCTTTAGTGTATGTTCGGTCAGCCGTGAGGCCACCTCCAAAAAGAGATACCGCTGTAACCGTGGATTTTCCATCATCAGCCTTCCATCCGGGAAGTGCTTCGGGGAGCATCTTACTTAAAGCATCCCCTTTTTTCTGGCGGATTAACTGGCTTGCGTAATCAAGACTGCTTGCTGCATTGCTGAAGTCCTTGTTTTTATATTCATCAAGAGCTTTCTCAATGGTTTGGATGACCGGATCTTTTTCTGCGCTTTGCACAAGTGACGGGACGCAGATAAAAAGGCAGAATAAGAGAATTTGAGTTTTTCTGGTCATTACTGACTCCTGAATTGAAACGTTAATGTTACGAATTCTGCTATTTTAATAATGTTCTGAGATTCTAACAAGAACTTATCAACCAGTGGGTGCATTTTAAGGGTAAACAAAAAAAAAGAAAATTCAATTGGCAGAAATTATATCGTGAATCAAAAAAGGATAGCGGAAGGGATGAAATGGATAAAACAAAAAAAGCGGTCAGGCTGAAAAACAACCTAACCGCTTCTTATGATTGGCTGGGGAACAAGGATTCGAACCTTGATAGACGGAGTCAGAGTCCGT
>CAZDJE010000052.1:0-27426 GCA_964505715.1 uncultured Desulfocapsa sp.
TGTAGCCACGTTATTGAGGATAGCGGCATGAAATGTTTCCGGGAAACTTCAGTATAGTATTTCTTTAGCTAAAAGCCTTTTATACACTGAAGGAACAACAAAAACCCTTTCAGATATTAGAAGTATTAAACGATATGTTATCTCTTATCAAATCGCTCCGTGGCCACATTTTTTTATACATGATCCTGCTGGTAACTATTTATTCCGTTGCCAACTATTTCATTATCAAACTGATTGTCTCTCCACGTCATCTTCAGATTGAACGCAACCTGGCTCAGCAGGAGACAGAACGTTTTACCCAGGCATTATTAAGGGAAGGAGAGGGGCTTGAAACTATCGCTCATGACTGGTCGGCCTGGAATGACACCTATGAATTTGTTCAAAACCCAAATAATGAATACATTATTTCAAATCTTCCCGATTTAACTCTTACTAACGGTGGATTCAATCTCTTATCTTTTTATCGCCTTGATGGCTCTGTAGTTTGGAGCCGGGTAATAAGTCTTAAAACGGAAGAAGAGATAGTTCTCAAGGAAATGCCATCCTCCGGTCTACCGCCTGATCATCCCCTGCTGCTCCACACCGGCGTGGACAGTTCAACTAACGGACTCGTACACACGGCGTATGGACCACTGTTGATCGCATCACATCCTGTTATCACCAGTGACAATGAAGGCCCCATTGTTGGAACATTGATGTTTGGTCGTTTTCTAACCGAGCAGTTAATGGAGAAGTTAGAATTACAAACAAAAGTCAACTGTCGAATTGTTGATCTTGATGCAAAAAACACTCTTTCCAAACTACCGATAAAGGTATCCTCGCTTGGCCCTGAGACACCTTTTTTGTTCCATGAAAGCGGAAATGAAATCTTTGTATACAGCCTGCTCAAAACGTTTCAGGGTAAACCTGAATGGCTTATCGAAGTCCGAGCCGATCGATTGATCACCGCGTACTCCAAAGAGATCCTTCGCTATGTTCTATGGTCAAATTTTGCAATAGGATGTATTACCCTCCTGCTCTTTCTCATTATGTACCGATACCAGCTCAAAAGTGCTACCTCAGCGTTTCGAGGCCTTATTGATCAATCCTTGCCGCCAAGAACTCAAGAAAGAAGGCAATACCCATTATTGAGAAGTTTTGATACTAATGAATTCTCCAAACTAGGTCATGATCTCCGCTCCATGATCGCCGGTTTTGAGCAGAGTAAAAAACAGCAAACAAGTGTCATTAATAAATACACGACCTCCCTTCGAGAACTGAACACCCAACTGGTCGGGGAGATTAAAGAACGACTGCAGATCGAAGAAGACCTGCATAAAACCCAGCAGAATCTGGAAAAACAAGTTCAGAAACGAACCGAAGAACTCCAGCAAACTAATGCCACCCTGCAAGACGAAATAGAAATCCGCAGAGAAAAAGAGCATGACTTGAAAAAACAGCGAAAGCGTCTTCGTGCACTCTCCTCTGAACTTATGGAAACAGAAGACAGAGAACGTCGCCAGCTCGCCTCCGACATCCACGATCAGGTCGGTCAATCTCTTTTGGCCGTAAAAATGTATGTGGCAGGTCTTATTACCACTACTTCCGACGACACCAATACTGAAAAGCTTCAACTCATCGCAGATATTGTCGCCGAAACAGTACGGGATGTCCGAAGCCTGACCTTTGAACTCAGTCCACCAATTTTGTATGAACTGGGGCTCAGTGCTGCCCTTGATTGGCTCGCCGAAGATTTTCACCAAAAGTATAATCTTATAATAACTACCAGCTGTGATCCGTGTACCAATTATAATACACCCGCCTCCCTGGCCCTTCTCTTTCGTACAATTCGTGAGTTGCTTATTAATGTCGTCCGTCATGCCCAAGCAGAAACTGCTGACGTGAAGGTTCTATGCACTGGCCGTGGGGTACGACTGATAGTAACGGATAACGGCTGCGGCCTGAAAGAATCGGATCAAAAAATTGAAGATAATATAAGCGGGGGTTTTGGTCTATTCAGCATCCGTGAACGAGTTATGAATATGGGGGGTACTGTGGAGATTAAGTCAGACAAAGATACAGGAACAACCATAATATTAACAATCCCATTTAAACAAGCCTGTACTCAACCCATCGAACTGAACCTATGACATTAAAACTAATTGTGGTTGATGACCATAAAATACTTCGAGACGGACTCTGTTCACTTATCGATGGACTCCCTGGTTATACTGTAGTCGGTCGTGCAGATAATGGCAGAAAAGCCATCGAGGTCGCTCGCCGGGAAAAACCTGATATTATTATTATGGATATCAGTATGCCGGAAATGAACGGCATTGATGCCACCAGTTCGATTCTTGAAGAAATGCCGTTATGTAAGATTATTGTCCTGTCGATGCATTCGGATAAACGCTTTATTACTGGTGCCTTGCAGGCCGGAGCCGCAGGATTTCTTCTGAAGGACTGCGCTTTTGAGGAACTCAATCAGGCTCTCGATGCAATCCGCAAAGGACAGACCTACCTCAGTCCTCAAATCGCCGGCACGGTTGTCCTCGATTATCGACGTCACCTGCTCACCGAAGAAAAAGAAAAAAACCTCACAACCAAAGAACGTGAAGTTTTGCAGCTGATTGCCGAGGGCCGCTCAACCAAAGAAATTGCTGACAGACTCTTTGTCAGTGTCAAGGCTATTGAAGGGCGGCGGCGGCGGCTCATGGAGAAATTGCAGATTACCACCGTTGCTGGATTGGTTAAATATGCCATCCGTGAAGGACTGACGGAACTGTAACGCCCTGACAGAGTGGCACTTACGCCAGCCTTCCGCATTACGAACAGTATACAGGTAGCCGGGCTCAAGGATTGACAATTCCTTTTCTGTCTCTTCAATCTGCAGCCTGATACAAATCCACTTCACACCCATCTTTACATTCCCTTCCGCACAACAGTAAAAGTCACATCAAGGTATTTCGAAGCATACAAGTAGGGATATCCCCCTTTTCAACACTGCCACATGGTGATACCATCAAACCAATCCACAAATGCTACCTTTTTTATGGAGGTAAACACTTTAGTTAAATAGAAAAGTTAGATCAGGGGGACAATGAAAAAGACAGCATGTGTTTCCCTGTTTCTCCTCTTTGCCAGCTGCCTGCTGCTGGTAAAAAATGCTTACTCACAGGAGCAGCCCTTCATAAACCCAGCCGTGACAATAGAGACCAACATCCACTTCAACAAACAGTACTGTACTGAATGCCACCTGCAACGACCTGAGAAAGGGAACGTCGTCCAGCTACGATTTAAAAACTATACCCAGACCTGCAGATGTCACGGATACACTCCTGATACATATACTCATCCTGTTAATATTCCACTCTCCAAGGAAAAAAAAGTCACGATCCCTGCAGAGTTCCCTCTCACAGACGACCAGATCACCTGTGACACCTGTCACAACATGGCCCTGCAGTGTGAGCCAAAATACGAATTGCAACATCACAATAAGGCATTTTTACGAACAGACTCTTCACTGGGTCGAACGTTTCTCTGTTTTCAATGCCACCAGGAAGATCAGTATAAAATGTTTGACCCTCATAAACAGCTCGATGACTCGGGGGCGATCAACCCGGAATCATGCCTCTATTGCCATGAAAGCAGACCAGACGAGCAGCACGCGACACTGGACTCCAGAGAAAGCGGAGGCGGAGCCATCCGGCTTGTTGGAAATCTTGAAGTGCTTTGCCTGCGATGTCACAATAAAAAAGCCATCAACCACCCCCTCAACAAAAACCACCTCGTTAAACCGTCAGAACAGGTTTCCGTAAGAATGCACTGGTCCGAAAGAAACCTCTGGATTGTACTGCCCTTGAACAACGAGGGGAAAATTACCTGTATCACCTGTCACAATCCGCATGAACGCGGAGTTATCCCTGTGGAAAAAGCAGCCTCTGCAGGAGCAAGCGATAAAGGCCGACTGAGAAAAGCATGGGGAGGCGGCAGTATATGTGTGGTGTGCCATAACATATAATGAATGTCCCCTGCTGTAACCTATACCCACCTGTAGATCGGTGGTTTTACACTATTTAGAGTATCCCTCTAAATGCTTATTTAAAAAGGAGAGGAGATGAGCTTGAAGTCACGTTCTGGACCACTAAGTTACATTGGTATCTTTGTATTGCTTAGCATCTACTTCCTGCCCTCAGGCGCGCAGGGTTCGGATGTTGGCAACTGCCTGTTATGTCATAAATACCCTGGATTGAGCAGGGTTGATGAAAATGCAGAGATGCGGCTCCTCTATGTCAATGAAGAAATTTTCAACAAGAGTGTCCATGCCAAGGTTAAATGTGAAGGATGTCACACAGATATAACAAAAATCCCTCACGAACCGGTTAAGCCAGTCAACTGCCTTGCCGTTTGTCATATCATCGAACCGGCTGAAGAACAGAAATTTTCCCATAAGAGTGTGGAAAAATTCTTAGCCGACAGTGTTCACGGTACAAAAGACCAGAATGGTATCGAAAAACCATTTCCCGAAGATATGCCAACCTGTAAGGATTGTCATGATAATCCCATGTTCAGACCCCTGGCATTTGTCAAAAAAGTTAGACCCGGTGTTGCCGAGGATGCCCTTGGCCGCTGTCGCGTTTGTCACAAGAAAGAAGAATTTATCTACCGCTTTTACAATCACATCACAACCAGGCTGCACAAGAGCAGAAGCCCGCTCAATATCGCCGAGTCCTGTGGCAGATGCCACGATGACCCGGAACTGGTGAAACGGCATAATCTCTCTACCATGGCCGGGGGATCCTATGGACAGACCTTTCATGGCAAAGCAGCCAATCTCCTTGACGAGTCTGTTCCGGACTGTCTGGACTGCCACGTGCCCAAGGGACAATCCGTACACCAAATGCATGGCAACGATGATCTCCGTGCGACGACCCACCCAGAGAACAGGGGACAAATTTGCGGCTCCACGGATTGTCATCCGGGCGCTTCTCCACAATTTGCAAATTATCAGGTTCATCCCGAATTCAACAAGGAACAAGAGCCGGTGACATACTGGTTTACCACCTTTTTCATTGTTCTCACCGGGGGTACCTTGTTGCCTTTGATGGGGATTTTATTCCTTGATCTGCTTCGCCGCCTGTTTCCAAATGCATCCTTTAAACGGAGAAATTGAAACGATGAAAAAATATCCGCTCATAATAAACAAAGACGGGAAGAAACACTTTTACAGATTAAGCCTGGACCTGAGAATTCAACATATTATTCTGGCGGTGACAGTTATTGTCCTGGTGCTTACTGGAATGCCGCTCAAGTTCAGTGATACCACCTGGGCACCTTACCTCTATGCCATTTTCGGTGGAAGTGACATGGCACCTGTAATCCACAGAATCAGCGGTGTGTTCATGGGGTCCATGTTCATCTATCACGTCATCAGCATTGTCAGCCAGATTATAACCAAGAAAATCCTCCCTCTCAAAAAAGAGGGCAAGATGACTGTTGGTGAAGTCACCAGAGTTCTCCTCAGGCTGCCCATGATTCCCAACCTGAAAGATGGCAAGGACATCATAGGACTCTTAAAATATCTTCTCTATTTCACCAATGTACGTCCTGAGGGAGACGAATTCACCTGGAAAGAAAAATTTGATTACTGGGCACCATTCTGGGGTATGTTCATTATCGGCTTCAGCGGTATCGTTCTCTGGAATAAGGTAATTGCCACCCAGATTCTACCAGGGGAGATCCTCAACCTCTGCCTGATTGCTCACAGCGATGAGGCACTGCTTGCCGCTCTCTTTCTCTTCATATGGCACTGGTATAATGTTCATTTTTCCACATCAGTCTTCCCCATGGGTACAGTTTTTCTCACAGGGTATTTATCAGAGGAACTGATGGTTGAAGAACATTATTATTATTATGTAAAGGTGATGACCAAGGAAGGACTGGAAGATGAGATTAAACCGCCCCACGGTGGTGGCCACAACCCGACAACCTGCGGAGAACCGAAAATTGTCCCCCCTGACAATCCATCAGACACCGCCACCGAATCACCCAACAATACCACACAGCAGGGAGGTATCAGCTTATGAAATGTTTTTTTACCAAGCTCTACGTCCTTGCCTTTATGGGGCTGATCATTTTTTTCGGTGTACTTATCTGGAAATTGACCTTTGCTCATTTGATCCATGAATACCACGCAAGACAAGGCGATGTCTCCATTGAGCACAGCGGTGAGGCAGCTAAAAAAGACGTGGGAAATCAGACGTTTGATAAGATTATTCTTGAGAGTGAAGATAGGGTGAAACATTATCTCGGTTACCGGGTGCTGGAGGAACAGAGAATTGAAGGCCATTTTCACCATATCGGTTTCGATGTTGGGCCTGATAATAGATCCTACTGCCGGTCCTGTCATGGTGATATGCCGCACGACTCAGTCAAAGATATTCGTGCCTTTTTGAATATGCATGCCTTCTTCGTCGCCTGTCAAACCTGCCATGTCAAGCCAAGCGAAGAGGAAAAAACTAACGTTTACAAATGGTATGATCGTAAAACCGGTGAGATTGTTGGCAGTCCTGTTGATGGCGCTCCTCCGGGAACCTATAACGCAAAAATCGTCCCTTTTGTCCGTGACAACGGCAAAATCGTTCGTATCGACAGTGACGCCAAAATTCAATTTGCCACTGATTACAAAACAAATGAAAAGGAGCTGAGCGAGGGTCAGAAATCCAAGGCAAAGAAAATGATTCATCAGATTATCAGCAAGGTCCCTGTCTCTTGTGAAGAATGCCACACCAAGAACAACCCAACTCTTCCTCTTGCAGATCTTGGCTATCCAAAGACCCGGATAGACTCCATCACCAGTACAGAAGTGGTGGGAATGATAAAGAACTATACCGAGTTTCACATGCCGAAGATGTTAAATCCAGGCGAGGCAGTAACTGCGCCGGTACAGATGCCGGAACCACCGCCGGTACAGCAGTAACACTCTGGAACAAGTGAATAGATCTACAATGTTTAAATGGTGCACTTCCCTCCAACTGTGCAGATGGCAACGGAGAACACTCTCCGTTGCCATCATCCTCTTTTTTCTATCCTGCGCTTCAACCAGTCATGGGCTGGAGCTAACCATGGCGAGCCATCTCTTTGACATAGAGGGAGGATTCAACCAGCCAAGTGATGTGGCCGTTTCCGGAAATGGCACCATCTATGTTGTTGATGGAGTAAATGGAAAAGTTAAGGCATTTTCAGCTGCCGGAGCGCCCCTCTTCACCATCGGGCACCCTGGAACCGGTCCCGGTGAATTTGCTTTTCCTCTTGGCATTGGACTGGATACATCAGGCAAAATCTATGTTGCTGATTCCGGGAATCACAGGATCCAGATATTTTCTGCTACAGGGGATTTTATCTCTGAAATCCCAGTTCCGGACAAAGACGGAAAAAAAGCTGACCCCACGGATGTGGTCGTGGATAGTTCCGGCAAGTGGTGTTTTGTAGCAGATAACGATAATCATCGTATTCTTAAATTCGATATTGCCTCAAAAAAGCTTATCGATAGCTATGGAAAACCAGGGGCTGAGAAGTGGGAGTTTCGTTATCCCTTTCTTATGCACCTGCACCAGGATAAAGACCTGTACATTGTTGATGTGATCAACACCAGGGTTCAGGTGCTGAACACAGAGGGCAAGTTTGTTACTTTTGTCGGTGGATGGGGTGTGGAAAAAGGCCAATTCTTTAGGCCAAAAGGGGTCACCGTAGACAAAAACGGCCGCTCCTATGTCAGCGATAGTTATATCGGAGTAGTTCAACTCTTCAATGTAACCGGTACATTCCACTCAGTTCTTGGTGATCCTGAAACTGGTATGGTAAGAAAATTTGAAACCCCTGTTGGGCTCTTTGTTGACGATTTGATGCGTCTCTATGTGGTGGAAATGCTTCCCGGCCGAATCAGTGTTTTCAAATTGAACAGTCTGCCATGAACAGATTCCCTGCCTACGCCTTGATCCTGTTACTTAGCACCATATTTTTTTTTCAAATACCATGCTTTGCCAATCAGACACCCAGAAACCCAAATTCTGCCAAAGAATGTGCTATCTGTCACTATCGGTGGATTGACACCTTTTTTATCGATGGCAAGGGAACAGACCTAGTTCCCTACCAAGAGACAAAGGTTGTTGCCGAACCCGGGATCTGTTTTTCCTGCCATGACGGCAGCGTGGCTGACTCCAGGGGGAAGGTCTACAACGACCATCGGCATCCCATTAACAAACCGCCCCCTCCGGGGATGGAAATCCCAGCAATTTTCCCACTGGACGAACATGGAAATATGCAGTGCTTTACCTGCCATACCGCCCACGGTGTATCCAGTGAAATGGGGATAGAGAGAGCTGTTTTTATCCGCACCTCAAACAATAATTCCTCCATGTGCATGATGTGCCACAAGGGCAAGGAAGGCGGCCCGGCCGTGGGCAATCACCCCATTGGTATAACAAAACGAGCAATCCCCGAACATCTTCTCAGCCTTGGCAGTGTCGAGGGCTCAGATAAAAACCAAATTATCTGCCAGACCTGTCATACAGTGCACGGTTCACCATTTGATAATTTTCTTGTTGAAAACAACAGGGATTCAGCTCAGCTCTGTCTTGACTGTCATGGTGAAAAATCCGGGCTCTTAAACAGCGGTCATGACCTGCGGCGCAGTGCAGCAGATGCAAAGAACAGTAAGGGACAGACACCGGAACAATCTGGCATATGCGGCGCCTGTCACCTAGTTCACGGAGCAAAAGACCTTGTACTCTGGGCCAGAAAGCTTCCCCCAAAAAGCAGGAACAGAACCCAGGATTTATGCATCAGCTGCCACAATAAGCAGGGGATCGCCTCTGAAAAGACTCTAAAAGGATACGCCCATCCGGTAAATATTTCGATACAAAACAATGGAATGAAACCAGACTTACCTACATTTAATCGTAATGGGAAACGCGTTCCTTTGCAATCCAGTGAGGCACTACTTGCCTGTCCCACCTGCCATGACCCGCATCAGAGCGGAACGGCCAGACAGGCAAAGATGACACCACCCCGTTCAAATTTTCTAAGAACAGAGGGAGGAGAACAGAAAAACCTCTGCAAACAGTGCCATACAAAACAGGCTACAATTATTGGAAGTGATCACGACCTCAGTAGAAGTGCTCCGACTGCGACAAATAACAAAGGACAATCACCCAAAGAATCAGAAGTCTGCGGAGTTTGCCATCTGGTGCACGGGGCCCAGACTAAAGACCTGTGGGCACGGAAAGTCTCTGTAACAAGTACTTTTCCGGCCCAGGACCTCTGCCTCAGCTGTCATAATAGCAAGGGGGCAGCCGCTAAAAAGGTTATCGGTGATCATTCCCATCCCGTTGATATTGATCCTGCAAAATTGGGTATCAGCACGACCCTTCCTCTTTTTAATCGCCGTGGAAAACGTGCAACTAATGGAGCCATTGCCTGTCTGACCTGTCATGATCCGCATCAATGGAGCCCTGGAAAAGCTGGCAATCCCACAAGCAGCAATACGGAAGGGAACGCCCAAAACAGCTTTCTTCGACTGGAGGTTGCACCACGACCTCTGCTCTGCGCTAATTGTCATAGTGCAAAGGCATACGTGGAAAAAACGGATCACGATCTTTCCATAACAGCCCCGACAGCAACGAACATCCTGGGCCAGACTCCTGAGAATTCTGGAGTGTGCGGCGTCTGCCACATCATCCATAATGGAAAAAATACGGTACGCCTCTGGGGACGCGACTACGGCAAGGGAAAGGGCATTATGGACCGAATGTGTAACAGCTGCCATGGTAAAACAGGATCGGGAAGAAAAAAAATTCCTAAAGTCTCTACCCATCCGGAGAATCAGCTGATTGCCAACCCTGGAAGAAATAAAAAAGGGAAGGCAAATTATTTTCCTCTCTTTAACGATGCAACGGGGGCCTTTATTACCGTTGGTGATATATCCTGTGCGTCCTGTCACGATGTACACCAGTGGGACCCGAGAAAGTCCTTAAAGGGAAATGGAAAGAATACGGAAGGTAAGGCCACCAATAGTTTTTTACGCATGCAGACCTACAATATGATATGCAAGGATTGCCATGGCCTTGACTCACTGTTTCGCTTTAAATATTACCATGACAGTAAAAAGAGGAAAGCCACACCATAAAGCGGGTCGAAAAATCTTAAAAACGACAAAAAGCAGGTTTTTAGAACCTAATAAGTAGGGAAATCCCTCTACCATATCCTGAATCAGAAAGTATACTTTGTAGTACAAAATGCTTAAAAAGGGAAAGAGCAATGCCTTTCCGAAAAGATGCAAGGGACTAAAAGCAAAACATTTAGTGAGGGGAGAAAATGAAAAAGTTACTGACTATCGGAATGGTGTTGATTTGCAGTGCAGGAATAAGCTCAATAGCATACGGAAGCATAGAAGGATCGGCACATGATCTCAGTGCTGAAGGAGGAGGACCTATCTGTCTTCCCTGTCATGCCCCGCATGGTGGTGTAACGGATCCTAGTGCCCCCCTGTGGAACCATGCCCTCTCTGACCTTTCTGGCGTTGCTGGGGGGGCATATACCTTATACGAAAGTACAACACTCGATGCTAGTATTTCCCAGCCCCTTGGAGTATCTAAGCTCTGCCTGTCCTGCCACGACGGCACTACTGCCGTAGATTCCTTTTCCGGAGATACCGGTAATACAATGATTGATACATACGGAGATGGAATGGAAATAGGAACAGACTTGTCCGACGACCACCCTATCTCTTTTGACTACACCACCCTACTAGCGACAACCGACGGAGGCCTTCATGACCCATCAACCACTACAGCCTTGATCGTGGCAAGTGGGGACACTTATACCGCTGGCACTATCACAGATGATATGCTCTTTGGTAATTCAATGGAATGCGCATCCTGTCATGATGTTCATAACAAATACGGAATAGGAAAGTTACTCGTAAAAAGCAACGCAAACTCCGCTCTTTGTCTGACCTGTCACGACAAATAGGATAACAGTTCTCTTTTAGCACCCGTTGTATACCTGCCTGATCACATAGGGATTCTATGTGATCAGGTTTTGTACTTTAAAGTGCCGACAGGATATCTGATTGATATAGCGTTGTTTGTTTAAAATAGGATTTCTTCACACTCCCCTCCAGATTTTTTTCTGGTAGAACTGGCAAAAAAAATCATGCATACAATTTTTCGATTTTTCGTCAAACAAATGCTTTTCCCCCTTTTTTCAATTCTGTTGCTGAGTAGTTGTGCTAAACAGGTGGAAAAGGCGCCCATTATTTTTTATCCACCGCCACCGGATCAACCCAAATTACAGTTTCTCACCTCGATCTCTTCGGAAACCGATCTGGATATCCAGACGGCCAGCTTTGAAAACTTTCTCCTGGGTCCGGACATATCCTTTTCAGTTATAGGCCGCCCCTACGACGTGGCCTCTTCCAGAGGAAAAATATACGTCATTGATCGTCAATCCGGTTCGATACTTATTACCGACCTCGTCGAAAAAAAGTTCTTAGAAATGCGAACCGACAGACTCGGCGTACTTCAAACCCCCTCTGGTATCTGGGTCAGCGATGATGATATAAAATATGTCGCTGACCTTACACGACGGCAAGTCATCGTTTTTGACGCCGATAATAATTTCAAAAAAACCTATGGCAGTAAAGAGATATTTAACAAACCAGTTGATGTGGCCGTCTACAAAAATCGCATTTATGTCTGCGACATGGATAAGGGCCAAATCTTTGTCCTTGACAAAGACTCTGGCGAGTTGATCCTGACTATCGGAAAGAAAGGGGTAAATGCTGGAGAACTGAACAGGCCAACCCATATTACGGTGGATTCCACTGGAAACATCTTTGTTAATGATGCTTTTAATTTCAGAGTCCAGCAATTTGATACTGAAGGGAAATTTATCAAAATATTTGGTTTTCACGGAAGCCAGATGGGAGGTATGGCCAGAACGAAAGGAGTAGATATAGACAGGGATGGACATCTCTATGTTGCCGATGCTGCGTTTGAACGGGTACAGATTTTCAATAGAGAGGGACAGCTGCTACTCTTCTTCGGCGGACCTGGAACGGGTCCCGGAAACCTTATTCTCCCTGCCGGCATCCATATAGATTATGAAAACGTAGCGTTTTTCGAGAAATTCGCAGACAAAGACTTCAAACTGCAATATCTCCTTTATGTCTGCAATATGAGCGGACCAAATAAGATCAATGTCTATGGTTTTGGAGAGTGGACCGGGGAAGAACAATGATAAAAAAGGTTTCTGCCCATCTCCTATGCGCCACTGCAATGGTGCTCCTTTTTGGAGGATGTGAACCCCAAACCAAAAATAAAATGTTAAATATTTTTTTTACCGGAGTCCCGCCTCTCGAAGAAACAACAGATGGTAAAAAAACGAAAGAGCAAGAACCATCGACAATTCCTCCCCATAAACAAAAGATTGGAATTGTACCACAGGAACTCTATTCACATCCCGTATGGGCCGCCGGGATATGCACTCCCTGCCATGAAAGCGTAGGAACATTTAGCACCCCTGGTGTCCAGAAAAAAAATCAGACGGTCTTCAAGACTGGCGGCGGGATGCCTGGAAAACTCACTCTTCCGCAAAACAAACTCTGTATACAGTGTCATAGAGACAAAGTCCCGCTGCGGGCCCTGACGGAAAAACTATGGCTCCATAACACAACGGCAAAGGGAGAATGTCTTGTCTGCCATGACCCGCACCAGAGCAAGCATTCAAAAACACTAAATAAAAGTAAGGATACTCTCTGCCTTTCCTGTCATGAACATGGAATTTTCAAAAGTACCCCGGCACACCAGACAGAAGCAGGGTGTCTCTCCTGTCATAATCCCCATATGGGCCTTAACAAAAATCTGCTGACTAGGGAATACCGAGAACAAAAAATTCCTGCTCTGCAAACCCAAGAAATAATGGAGAGGGACAGGTAACGGTATATCCATGATAAAATACCATTACAGTTACAAAGAAGCATGGTGATACAACGCATCCCTTATATACAAACAGTCTCAGAAATAGGAAGTGGAAAATAATGCATTCCTGCCCCAACTCCACGCCCTTTGTCTTAAGTATTCTGGCAGTACTGTTTCTCTTTTTTATTAAGCCTGCGGTAATTATGGCAGCAGAACAGAAGTCAACAGTAGTCTCCCCTCCCGCGCAGGTGGTTACTCCCGTCTCTTCTCCCATGCGCGACACTCAAACAATTTTCACCCCAGATGGTCTAATGGGGAAGAACTACTTTATCAAACGGCCTGCCATGGGAATAGGAATATCCTATGAATATAAGGATGAATCACGAACCAACAAAGGTACAACTACAAAGGATAGTTATCATCGTTTTAAGGAACGGGTGGGATTCGAGACGAAGGGCTGGCTGTACCATCCGGCGCTGATGCTGTACTCGCTCATGATAGAACCTGAATGGATCCAGTCAAAAGAGGAAAGGGACCCTGGTGAAATAGGCCGAGTCAACTCTTTTTCCCCAGATTACGCTATGACGGCTTCATTTCTTCCGGAAAAGCCCTATACCATCAACATCTTTGCCAGCCAACTGGAATACCCGGCGTGGGCGGCTTTTGCTGGCAGTACTGAGTCCATAGTCAACACCTATGGTTCCAATATACGCCTGAAATATAGAATTCTTCCCACCACCCTTGGATATGCCCATATCGAGACCGAGCAGACCGGGTTCTATACCTCAGAGGACATCCGTGATAACTTTCGTCTCTCCTCCAGACATCAAAGTACAAGAAGCAACACTAGCCTGAATTCCACCTACACCTCGAGCAAAAGAGACAGCAACGGTAACCTCACCACCATAAACACCTTTAATAACAATTTGACTAACAGTTTTCGAATAAGCGATGACAATAGTATCAAATTGAACTCGTTTCTAACATACAGGAATCAGGATACAGATACATTTGATACCCAGGATTTCCGGCTCCGGGAACAACTGAACTGGCGGCACTATGAGAATCTACAATCCAACTATTCATTCACTCATGAGCAGGAGCAATCCGGAGATTCAGAAACAGACAGGACTTCTCTTTCGGCCAGCGTAACTCACCTGCTTTATGAGAACCTGACCACAAATAGTGGCCTAAGAACAGACCTGTACGACTACAATGACGGAAAGGAAAATGATTTAAATACATTCCTCGATTTTGCCTACACCCGTCCCTTCAGCTGGGGAACGCTGAACCTCCTCAGCGGATGGGACTACCTTTACACAAAGCGCAGTGACTCAAACAATTCCACCACCCAGATAAGCAATGAACCTCACACTCTGGGCCCTACGAAGGAAACCTACCTTGATAATTATAATGTTGACACTGTCTCCATTGTTGTCACTAACGCTGCAGGCACCATTGTCTACATTGAAAATATTGACTACACGGTTGATACGATAAACGATTTTAGCCGCATCACCTATCTTCCTTTTGGCGCCATAACAGCCGGACAACCTATCCTGGTTAGCTACCGTTATCTCAGGGAATCTGCCTATGATGACGGCATCCTTTCTGAAAAATACGGCATCAGCGTCAACCTTCTCCAAAACTGGAGAGTTTCCTACAATTACCTGCGTGCCAAACAGGACATACTCTCTGGACAAGCTCCGACTAAGCTTGTTGATGACACCATCCAGAAGTTTAAAATTCGTTGCGATATCGGCTGGTCCGACACCACAATAAATTTTGAAGACAACAACCGTAAATCCAGTCGTGCCTACAACCGATGGGATATCCAGGAAACACTGAGCTTCAGACCGGGGTGGCGAATGTATTTTTCCTTTACGGGATATCTGGGGCAAACCATCTATAGTGATGATAATGAGATAAAGGATTTCTACGGTGGAGCCACCACCTTTGACTGGCTCCTGAATAGATGGTGCAAATTTCGCCTTGAAGGATATTCAAACAATGTCAAAGGAGATATCGAAGAGACTGTGAACACCGGTGTTAAGGCAGGATTGGAACTCCGCTATCGCATCTGGAAAGCGAGGCTTTCCTACGAGTACACAGACCAGAACAACATCACAGCGGAATATCAACGAAACACCCAACTGCTTCGTTTAGATATCGTTCGTCTTATGTGGTGACCCATAACTTTTTATAAAACTATGCCTGAATATAGAATACACAAATTGTCTCCACTACGTCCCTCTACGGTCGGACTCATTTTCATTACGATCCTGATTCTGTGCAGCTGCTCAAACAAGGTTCCGGAACCACTTTCTCCTCCGGTGGATCTGGTATGGCCAGGCGGTGAGGAAACGCCAAGAATTCGCTTTGTAGGAAGTTTTTCCAGGCCTGAGGACATTCAGATAAGCAAGAGTTTTTTTCAGCAATTCTGGGGCTATATTGTCGGTCAAGAAGATAATAGCCTTATTGCCCCTTACGCTATTAGCAGTGACAGCAAGGGGAACTTTCTGGTGGTGGATAGCTATCTAAAGAAGATCCATTCCTTCGATACAACAGCAGGGAAATTCCACTCCTTTCCTCCTGACGACCAGCCCATGGCTTTTCCCATTGGTATTGCAACAGACGACTTAAGCGGAAAAATCTATGTCACTGATTCCAAGGAAGGCCTTGTCAAAGTTTTCCAGGGAGTGGAGGACAGCTCTCCCTTGACCATAGGGGAGGGACTCCTGCAACGGCCCACCGGAGTGGCGGTTAACAAAATTTCCAATGAGCTCCTCGTTGTAGATACAAAGCTTTCCCATATTTTTCGATTTGACCTTCAAAATCTCCGCCTGCTGGGCCGATTTGGTGACAAGGGTGAGGCCGCAGGTGAATTCAATCATCCGACAAACATCACTGTTTCCGCTGATGGATTGATAATCATCACCGATTCGCTAAACTTCAGAATCCAAGTTTACTCTGGCAGTGGAAAATTTCTGCGTACATTTGGCAGTGCAGGAGACAGCCCCGGTCATTTTTCCAGACCCCGTGGTATTGCATGTGACAGTGACAACCATATCTATGTAGTGGATGCCCTTTTTGACAATATCCAGATTTTTAATCGGGAAGGACAACTGCTTATGGATTTTGGCAAATCGGGCAGGGAGTTTGGTGAATTCTGGATGCCGGCTGGTATTCATATCGACCAAAAAGATATGATCTACGTGGCCGATTCCTATAACAGGCGAATACAAATCTTTCAGTATCTCAAACAGGACGGCTCCCACAATGAAGATAACTAAAAGCTTTACCCTAATAACCACTCTGCTCCTCAGTCATGCAACATGTCATGGAACCAGTATCCTGATCAGCAAACATAATCTTTCCACAAGTGGGCCGGGTACCGTCAAATCGACAACGGAATCCAGGGTCTGTATTTTTTGCCATACTCCCCACAATACTCATCCGGGTATTCCTTACCTGTGGAACCGTTCAGAGCAAGCAACGCCCTACATCCCCTATGAAAGCAGCACCATGGTTGCCTCCCCGGGGCAGCCCACCGGTGCATCAAGGCTCTGCCTGAGTTGTCATGACGGGACCATCGCGCTTGGAGCGGTACTTTCCCGGGAAGAAGAAATACCATTCGTTGGAGGTATTCGCTGGCTCACCCCGGACAGACCTTCTTATCTGGGAACAGATCTTTCCGATGACCATCCCATTTCCTTTAAATATCTCGATAGCTTGAGTGGATCGAACACTCAACTCGCTGCAATCTCATCCCTTCCAGTCGAAATATCACTTGACGCCGCTGGACAGATTCAGTGCACGGCATGCCATGACCCTCATGATGACACCTATGGAAATTTCCTGGTAATGACCAACCAGCATTCAGCTCTCTGCATAAGCTGCCATATAAAAGAAGGATGGGAAGGTAGCAGCCATAAAACATCTACTGCTGGAAAGTCCGAAAACGGTGTTGATCCATGGCCAAACACAGAATACAACACAGTCACTGAGAACGGTTGTGAAAATTGTCACCGGCCCCACAGCGCAGGCAGACATCAACGTCTTTTGAAGAGGGTCGCAGAGGAAGACAACTGCCTTGTCTGCCACGATGGTAACGTAGCGGCAAAAAGTGTTGCAGACGAACTAACCAAAGTATACACCCATCCCGTGGGGGACTCTAACGGTGTACATGATGCAGCTGAAATCTTCTCAGAGTACAGCTCCCCTCGCCCCCATGTGGAATGCGAAGACTGTCATAACCCACACTGGGCAAATGACAACATCGAGTCTGCCCCTACAGTCTCTGGGCGAAACAATGGTGTGACAGGTATTGATGCCAGCGGAACTCAGATTGATGTTGCCCAAAACCTCTATGAGATCTGCTTTAAATGCCATGCTGACAACAATGTGATGTCCGAACCGGCTATCACCCGTCAAGTTGATGAAATGAACACCCGGCTTGAATTCCAAAACGGCAATCCCTCATTTCATCCTGTATTACAGGCTACTGGCAGCACATATGTCCCAAGCCTACTCCTGCCATACACCCTTAACAGTATTATTTACTGCACCGATTGTCATGGCTCCGATAACCCCGAGGGTGCACAGGGCCCTCATGGTTCAAGCAATGAACATCTACTCGTGGAAAATTACACAACCACTGACAATACAACAGAAACTACTGATGCCTATGCCCTCTGTTATAAGTGCCATAGCCGGAGCGTCCTTATGAGTCCGGCAAGCGCCTTTAAATTGCATTTCAAACATGTTGACCAACAAAAAACGCCCTGTTCGGTTTGTCATGATGCCCACGGCATCAGTGCAACCCAGGGAAATTCCACAAATAACAGGGCTCTGATTAATTTTGACACCACCGTGGTCACTCCCAATGCTGAAGGCGATCTCTATTTTATAGGTGACAGCATTTCGACAAATTCATGCGCCCTTTCCTGTCACGGAACCGACCATGCTCCAAAATCATACATAAGGAATTAAGAGTATTTGGTACAAGCTCAAACAGAATAGAAACAGATAGTATTTATTGAAAAAAAGGAGAGGAAAAACGAATGAAGAAGAATCTGGAAACAAAAAAACAGTCTGCAACGATATGGGTTAAACTGTGCCCCGTCATCCTTATTGCCGGAGTTTTTGCACTGGATGCCTGCGCTGCAAAAGAGGGCTCCGTCAACGTAAGCATGAAGGCCGGGCAATCCTGTTCCACATCCGAATGCCACCCTAAAATGGGTAAGGATAAATATGTACATGGCCCCGTTGCCACAGGTGACTGCTCTTTCTGCCATAAACAAGAAAAAAAGGACAAACATACCTTTCAACCCATCAAGAATGTGGAAAGCCTCTGTTACGAATGCCATGAAAAACTCGACATGGGTTCTGTTGTCCATCAGCCCGTAGCAGAAGGTGACTGTACTGGCTGTCACAGCCCGCACCAGTCGGCTAATCAGTTCCAGCTCAAAGGGGAAGGTGCCGGTCTCTGTTACGAATGTCATGACCAGTCCATTGGCACCGGAAAATTTGTCCATGGTCCTGTGGATGCCGATGGCTGCATTGTTTGTCATGCCCCCCATTCTTCCGATTCACCCAAGATGCTGATGGCCGAAGGAAACGCTGTCTGCTTCTCCTGTCATGAAGACAAAGAGGAAGAAATGGCAGGGAAAGAATTTATCCACGGCCCTGTTTCAGATGGTTGCATCGAATGCCATAGCCCTCACAGCAGCGATTTTGAATTTAGTCTCCCAGCGGAGAGTACCAAAGGTGTCTGTTTTACCTGTCATGAAGACAAGAAGGATGAAATTTCAAAGGTCACGGTAAAGCATGGCGGCCTTGAAACTGACAAAGGCTGCCTAGCCTGCCATAACCCACATTTTTCCTCTTTTCCGCAACAACTTGATCTGGCTCCCATGGATCTCTGCCTCTCCTGTCATGATAAAGAATACAAACATGCCGACGGGACATCAGTGGCGAATATGAAACTCCTGCTGGAAAGCAACGAGAGCCATCATGGTCCCATTGCAGATAAGGATTGTTCCGGTTGCCATAATACCCATGGCTCAAAAGATTTTCGGATACTGAGAGGCTATTTTCCGAAAAAGTTTTATGCCTCCTATAACCCGGATAACTTTGAACTCTGTTTTATGTGCCATAACGACACCTTGGTCAAGGACGCGAAAACCACGACGTTAACAGGTTTTCGTAACGGCGATCAGAATCTCCACTTTCTGCATGTCAACAAAACACCCAAGGGGAGAACCTGCCGGGCCTGCCACGATGCACACGCAACAAATAACCCGAAACACGTGACAGATACGGTCCCCTTTGGTGCCTATGCAATGCCGGTTGGCTTCACCAAGAGTAACAAAGGAGGCACATGCCTTCCCGGTTGTCATCAACAATTCGAATATAACAGAGATACCAAGGTGAAAAACAGATGAACTGTAAACCGCTTGTTTTATTAGTTGCTGCCCTTGTATTCGGGCCGGGAGGGCTGCAGGCCTCCCCGGCCTCTGCAAAAAAGGTCCTGTGCGAAAAAGAAGCCTCGGTTCTTGCCCGTGAGGGAAAATTGGAGCAGGGAATCAATGCCATCGAGCAGTGTATCAAGAAGGACCCCACTCGAGCCAAGGCCCACGTTGTTCTCGGCTACCTTCTCCTTGACCAGGGTGACATGCAACGGGCATTGCTATCCTTTGACAAGGCCCTTGGGCTACGTCCTCGGACCAGTGCAGCCAAGACCGGGAAAGGGATTATTCTGTCACGAGGAGGCAATTTCAAAGAAGCAGAGCCTCTCTTAAAAGATGCGCTCAAGTTGAATCCAGATCCAGCACGAACCTACTATGAGTTAGGCGTTCTCTATGAACAACTTGGTGATATGCAACTGGCCCTTTCCCATTTCAAGCAGGGAATCACATCGGGTGAACAGAAAAAAGGAAGATGACTGTGAAGATAATACAATACTCCCCCTTCAGAAGAAAAAATATCCTGATTATTCTTGTAGCGACCTTTGCCATACTACAGAGCTCTGTTTCCGTACCCGCTTTAAAAACCATGGGAGTGGGAACAGAGGCACCAAATTTTTCACTGAAAACTCTGGCAGGTGAAAAGATGAGTTTTTCCTCCCTTAAGGGCGACAAACTCACCATACTTCTCTTTTGGGCCTCCTGGAGCCGTCAGTCGGAAAAAGCACTCAAGCAGATGGAAAAGCTCCATACAAAGTATAAGGATATGGGACTTGCAGTTATCGGGATCAATGTGGAAAGGCAGACCATCGATGACAAGGCCCTTACTGATATCAAAGGCGTTATCGACCGTCTGCAGCTCTCATATCCTACCCTGATCGATCATGGCCTTGAATCCTTTCGCGATTATGGGGTTATTGCAGTACCCACCACGGTAATTCTCGACCCCAAGAGAAAGATTATGTTTGAGATGTCCGGTTTTCCACTTGTTACAACTCTTGATATGATTCACTTTCTTGCTGCCTCCATTGAAGGTAAAAAAGCACCCTCCGAGGTGGCGGAAAGAACCGGCTATCATCCTGACAAAAAAGCTGTACGCTCCTGGAATATGGGGATAAAGGCACTGAAGTCCACGCGCACCCATAAATCAGCTGAAAAATGGTTTAAAAAGGCGAGCGTAAAAGATCCGCAGTTTATTCTGCCATATCTCAGCCTCGGAAGTTTTTACCAGGAACAGGATAAGGGTGAACAGGCCAAAGAACAGTTCCAACAGGCCCTTAAACGCCAACCTGATAATGTAAAGGCTCTTAGCCAAATGGGGCTTTTACTGCTGAAGGAAGGTTCCATTATAAAAGCGAGAGAAATGCTTGAAAAGGCAACTCAAGTAGATGAGGCCTACACGCCGAGCTACTACTATCTCGGATATCTGAACGGCAAAGAAGGCGACATGAAAAAGGCTGCAGAGCTTTATGTCAGCGCGGAAAAGATTAATCCCATGGATTATCAGATCAATATATATCGGGGAATGATGTTTGAGGAGCAAAACGACCTGGAACAGGCAACTACAAGTTACAAAAACGCTCTCAAACAATTGCTGAATCTATAATGAAACAACTTCATATTTTCTTTACCGCACTGACGATACTGCTTTTTTGTACCATAGCCAGCAGGGCAGAAGCGGAATTTTCCATACAGTTTCCTCCTGCTGGCTCCTTTGTGGAAAACGAACTTCTTAATGTTGTCCTCAATGTGGACAAACAGAATCTTGACACGATACGGGTCATTTTTGAAAAAAATGACCATTTAGAGGTAGCCATCCGTCCTGGCAGCAACACGGCTTGCTTTGGAATCAGATTGTACAAGGGAATGAATACGATACAAATCGTCGGAATAAAACAGGGGAAATCAGTCACCCAAAAAGAAATGAAGGTTTTTTTTCGTTCTGACCTCTTCCCCAGATTTCGGGTCCCTCCGACAGGATTTAAACGGTATTACTTTCATTTTATCGATAACGAAAAAGAGTGCTCCAGCTGTCATAATATGGAGCCGACCCTTAGCAGTCTTCGCCCTGAAAAACCTGAAGACTCTCCATGCTACACATGCCATGCAAAAAAAAGCAACAACGCCTACACTCATAATCCGGCAGCGGCATGGACCTGTTTTTCCTGCCATGAGGTACTACGGGGAAAACGAAAATATACCGCACCAAAACCGGATCAGAAGGTATGCTACCCCTGCCACAACTATGAACTCAAGAACTGGAAAAAGAAAAAACTTATGCATGGCCCTACAGCTGTCGGCCATTGCACCCTCTGTCACAATCCGCACGGCTCCGATTGGCCGGCATTGCTAAAGATGCAGACCACTGACCTCTGCGTTAACTGCCATGAGGATAAAGCATCGGGAGCGCACGTCATAGCAGGTTTTTATGGTAAAGGTCATCCCGTCCGGGGAGTCAAAAATCCATTCAACCCGGATCAGGAATTTACCTGCGCCGGATGCCATAATCCCCACGCCGGAAACACCCAAAACCTTCTGCACCAGGATAACAGTAACATGACAGTATATTGTAGCTTTTGTCATAAAATGTAGCAGTAGGAACAGAGGCCCGTGCTTTGGTAGGACCATTCTCAAAGCCGAAGGGGCTTAAGAACATCCAGGCTTGATCATGCTCGAATGTCCACGATTCTTTAGTTTAGCTGGGAGCTGAGGTTACAGTAACTTACCGACAAACAGATAAGCGTAGACTCCGACGTCGAAGCGACGCAGTCGCGTGAACGTTTGTCTGTAAGTTGCTGTGGATTCTAGGTTAAGCTGTAGATACAAAAAGAATTTATACAGCAAAATAATGTGCTTGAGGATGATGAACAACCATAGCAGAAACACTTAACTCAGGCACCATCTCCATGGAGGAACTCAGAGTGACGCCGATCTCTTTGGCCTGAAGAAGCTCAAAAAGAGGCTGCTGCAGATCAAGATCAGGGCAGGCTGAATAGCCGAAGCTATAGCGTTGTCCTGTAGCTTCAATGGAGAGTTCCCTGCGCATTATATTGTGGGTATACTGGGCCAGTGCTTCTGCTGCTTCGACACCAAAGCCATGAAGGAGAAGGTACTCATGGTATTTATCCTGATCGTATAAAGTGTGGCAAATTTGTCCAATTTTTTCACCAAGTGTTACAACAAAAAATCCTATACGATCATTTCCCTGTTCTTCAGTTCTGAAATAATCAACGAGACTCTCGTTCGGTTCACGTGCTTGTCTGGGCAGTGTGAAGGTGAAGTCTTTATCTTTATGTGTGACAATAAGGCTTTCTGAGACACGTTTACAGGGGAACCAGCCGTAACGGATTTTGGGCTCAAGTAAGTTTTCAGAGAGCACACGTTTGTTTAATGCATTAAATTCTGGTAAAACAGTTTGGTCGAGTAAGGCTTGATATCCAGTATCATCAAGTTTGCCACGCTTATAGCCCCAGCGGCCACGAAAAAGAATTTGCTGGTTGAGAAGTGGCAGGAAATCGTCTGGTTTTGCATCGATGGTTTTGATACCAGTGAAAGGGGAGTCAGGTATTTCCGTTAGTATTTTTACAGCTGATTTCTTTTTCTTACTGTTGGAGGAACTCTTCTTTTTAGTTTCCTCCCAGTGGCTTGATTCTAAAATCCCTTTTTCATAATCCTGAATAGCTTTTAATCCGGAGAAGGCATCTCGACAGTATAGAACGGGGGCATCATAGAGAGGAGCGCAATTCATTGCTACGAATTTGCGGGTAAGGGCGGCACCTCCAAGAAGAATTGGCTTTTGGAGTCCGGCAGCTTTGTATTTTGCCATGCTCTCCTGCATAATAATGGCAGATTTAACGAGGAGCCCACTCAGGCAGATAATATCAATTTCAGGATTGTTTTTAACCGTCTCTATGATGGTCTCGGCGGTGACTTTAATGCCTATATCAATAACCCTGTACCCATTATTGGAAAGGATGATATTTACCAGGTTTTTCCCAATATCATGTACATCTCCTTGAACTGTAGCCAGCAGGATACATGGAGCATCGGACCTGTCATTTTTGTCCATAAACGGCTCAAGTATATCAACAGACCTTCGCATTACCTCAGCCGACTGCAGAACGAAAGGCAGGAGCATTTCACCGGAACCGAAAAGAATACCAACTTCTCGCATGGCAGCAACCAGGTGCTGATTGACTATTTCAAGTGCCGAATAGCGATCCAGGAGCATACGTAAAATGTCTGGTAAATCCTGTTGATTTCCATTCATTATACGTTCTCGTATCATCTCCTCAGGGGTTGCATCTTTCTTTTCTTCTTCGTCTGAGACGATATCATGATCTTCAAAGTACTTGATATAGCTCATAAGTGGCTGGTCATTTACACTGTTACGGTCATAAAGAAGATCAAGAGCCAATGTCACAGCATCCTTATCAATTGAATCAAGGCTGATACAATTCGTTGGATCAATAATGACAGCATCAAGGCCGGCTGCGACAGCTTCGTGTAGGAACACCGCATTTAAAACTTTCCTTGCGGGCACCGGAAGGCCAAAAGAGATATTGGAAAGGCCAAGAATTGTATGGCAGCCTGGTAGTTCTTTTTTGATACGTTTAATTGCCTCAAGCACCTGAACGGCAGCATCGCGCAATTTTTCATCACCGGAACCAACTGTAAAAGTGAGTGGGTCAAAGAAAAGAGATTCCGGGCTGATACCATGTTTTTCAGTGACAAGTGAATAGATACGCTTTGCGATATTGAATTTTGCATCGCAGTCCATGGCCATACCATCTTCGTCGATGGTTAGAGCTGTAACACAGGCGCCATATTTTTTTACGGCGCTGCAGATGGTGTCGAGATTCTTTCCACCGTCTTCAAGGTTGATGGAGTTAACAATTGCCCGTCCGGGATATGCAGCAAGTCCCTTTTCTATAACAGCAGGGGATGTCGAATCGATCATCAAAGGAGCTTTAAGCGTTTTGCCGTACATCTGTACAAGGGTTACCAGATCCTTTTCTTCATCACGGCCTGCCCAGGCGGCACTGAGATCAACCACATGGGCACCAAGACGCTCCTGATCCATTCCAACCTGAAGACATCCTTCATAGTCATCTGCAATAAGGAGATCTCTAAATTTTTTGGAACCGGTAGGGTTAGAACGTTCCCCGATAATCAAAGGTCTGGGGTGCTGCTGAATATCAATGGCCTGGTAGAGACTTGCAACTTGGGTGAGTGTGGTGTTGTTGATCTGTTTTTTCATCTCAACACCTCACTACGATCAGCTGGAACCGCATTCTTCAGGGCTTTAACCAATCCCTCTATATGCTCAGGAGAGGTTCCGCAGCATCCGCCAACTATAGAGACACCTTTTTGAGTTACAAAATTATGCATATGTTCTCCAAAACCGCTTGGCGTCAAGGGGTAGTGGGTTTTACCGTTAACCACTTCTGGCATACCCTGGTTTGGAATACAGGAGATCCGGCTCTTCCAGTTTTGGGACAGATAATCGATGTGAGGTTCCATATCCGTGGGACCAGTTGCACAGTTTAAGCCGAGTGAAAATACCGGGAAGGGGGCAATGGTTGCACAAACTGCAGCGATATCCGTACCAACAAGCATGGTACCCTGTTGTTCGAAGGTTACCGATGCAAGAACCGGAATATCAACCCCGGTTTTTTCAAGAAGATCAAAGCAGGTAATCAGCGATGTTTTAATTTGCAGGAGATCCTGGCATGTTTCAACGATTAGGGCATCAACGCCTGAATCGAGAAGACTGTGCACCTGGTCGCTTATTGTAGCTGCAAGGTCAACTGGAGATATGTGGCCCAATATCGGAAGCTTCGTCGTAGGTCCTATGGACCCTATAATATATCGAGGCTGTTCAGGAGTTGAAAACTCTGCAACGGCTTTTCTGGCATTCGCAACAGCTGCTTTGTTCAGTTCCTGGACACGGTTTTCCAGACCATATTCAGTGAGTACCACGGATGAGGCACCGAATGTATTCGTCTCTATGACCATTGCACCGGCCTTTAAAAACTTACGGTGAAGTTCTATGATGGTATCAGGATCTGAAATATTTAAGTACTCATTACAGCCGTCAAGTCCATCCCACACCTGAGAGTCTATATCCATTGTCTGCAGGGTGGTTCCGCAGGCGCCATCAAAAATCAAGAGTGGTTCTTCTGAAAAGGTCATAGTCTCTTCTCTTGCTGAATTTTTTTGTTTAATGATGAATTAGCTTACATGCTGATGAATTGCATAGCCTTCAAACATATTTTTTCTTTCTGGAAAGGTATATATGATTACGTTTTTTTCAAGTAGCATTTTAGCTTTGTTGGCAAAAATGAACCTAAGATCTTTGGGATGTCTGACGGTATTCGAAAAAAGGTGAAACAGTAGTCCTTTCTATGGTATAAATAAGGTATTAATTGATAAATGTTGTTTTAAGATTCCTCAACCCTCTTTTTTAGATTTGCTTAAAAAACTCTATTATAAATCTGCTTTTTCTTCAAAAACCATAGCAAGAGAATTTCTTTTGTGGTTGGTTTTTTTGGTTGTTGTCATTGTTGCTGCGGCCGAGGTTGGGTATTACCTTTACTCAGATAGCCTCACCCGGAACATGGTACATCAACGTGCTGATACACTTATTGAGGAGCTCTCCTCAATGCTTACAGTACCACTCTACAATATCGATATTGAAAGTATTAACCATGTTTGTCGAACCTACTCGCAGATACCGGATCTTGCTGGAATCCGTGTTGAGGACGAACAGGGCTTGATTCTATGTGATTCCATTCAAACAGATTCTAAAAGTTTTCAGCGGTTGACTGATATCAAACGAGATGACTTCTTTCTCGGTACAGTCACACTTGTGTTGTCCGGTGATTACTATAATCAGCATAGAAAACAGGCCTTGGTTGCCATTCTTTGTGTGGGGATTTTGCTTATTATGGCAATGGTTGTCGGAATCCATATCGCTATGCATTATATCCTTATTGCTCCTCTGCTTCGTTTTAATAGAGGATTGTCAGAAATTGCCGAGGGTAATTATTCCACAAGACTGCTCCCTGTAAAACATAGTGATCTGAACTCATCGGTTGATGCCGTGAATTCCATGGCCGGTAAGATTGAAAAAGTTGTTGGACAGTTGAGTGTTACCAAGGATTTTCTGCAAAATGTTCTTAACTCCATGCCCTCGGTCATGATAGGAATTGATAGAAAAGGAAATATAACAAACTTAAATCATGCGGCAGTTCGTCTTTGCAAAAAAGAGTATCAACAGTGTATCGGAAAGCCTGTGGCTGATGTTTTTCCAACACTTGCTGAAAAGATTACGGATAGCATTTTTGAGTCCATGGTTGAGTCAAAATCAATTACAATAGAAGAGAAGGCATGCCCTATATTGGGCCGTAAGAAAAGTGCTGAAATTACTGTTTATCCTTTGAAAGGTTCAAATTGTAATGGCGCAGTTATTCGTGTGGATGATATTACATCAAGAAATCGTCTTCAGGAAGTTATGGTTCAGACAGAAAAAATGCTTTCCGTTGGTGGTCTTGGAGCTGGGATGGCTCACGAGATTAACAATCCTTTGGGAGGAATTTTACAGGCGGCCCAAAATATTGAAAGACGGTTGTCTCCTGAATTACTGAAGAATTTAGAAGTGGCTTCCGAATGTGAGCTAGAATTTTCAACAATGGAAAAATATCTGAAAGAACGTCAGATATTCACGATGCTTTCTGGAATTCGTGAGGCAGGACAACGTGCTGCTCAGATTGTGCAAAATATGCTTCAGTTTTCAAGAAAAGGTGATTCTGTTATAGAACGATGTGTTCTTGCTGAGATTCTTGATAGGGTACTGGAACTGGCAAACAATGATTATGACTTAAAACGAAAATATGATTTCAAACACTTTAAAATAATCCGAAATTATCGATCTGATATTGAAGTCGTCTGCAGTAAAACTGAGATTGAGCAGGTTTTTTTAAATCTCTTCAAAAATG
>CAZDJE010000053.1:0-16437 GCA_964505715.1 uncultured Desulfocapsa sp.
TTTCGAAAAGGTTTCCAGATATTTTTCCAGGGGAGCTTGAGCATTGTTTCCCCGCAGTCTGGTGATGCAGGGAGTATGCCAGCAGGCATAAAAAAGAACATTTCTTTAAAACTCTATTGTTATCAGGTGTCTATCTTGGTTGTGTGGAAGGTGTGTCTTTTGGAAATAGATCGCTACAGGACTTGCGGGTTACTTTTGTGACCGTGTGTGTAAACATTTGTGGACAAGGCCGGAAACAATTAGAGTCATAGGGTGGAAGAAGTCAGGTGGAGGGGAGTAAATTGTATTTAAGGCGTAGCTGATACAGGCGAGTTCGTGAGAGTCCGGAAATTTGACAGGCGGAGGTGATATCCTCTCTGGCATAGCGCATAAGACCGGAGATATATCGCTGTTCGCAGTCACGTTTACATTTCTGCCATGAAAGAGGGGTGAAATCCTGGTTTGAGGGAATTTCGGAGAGAGGGGTGGCGGGGGGAGGTTGTAACGCTGCCTGGGCCTGGCGAATACGGAAATGCGATGGCAAATGCTTGGCAAATAATGTGGGTGTTTCCCCTGTGCAGGCAACAACCTGCTCCAGGGTTTGTTGCAGTTCCCTGATGTTGCCTGGCCAGTCGTAGGCAACAAGATGTTCGATAAATTCGGGTGTAACTCCTTTCCATTGACGACTCAGGCGATCACAAATTCTGGCAAGGAAATGGCTGGTTAATACTTTGATATCATCTTTTCGTTTTCTCAGGGGAGGGGGGGACAAAGAGAGACCTTTGAGCCGGTATAATAAGTCGCTTCGGAATGTTCCCTGATCTACACAATGGTCAATATCAATATTGGTGGCGGCAACGACTCTGAAATCGCTACGCTCTTCACTGGCAGAGCCAACGGGCCGGTAAGTGTGTTCCTGCAGTACCCGTAAGAATTTTTTTTGAATGGTTAAGGGGAGTTCACCCACCTCATCAAGAAACAGGGTTCCACCGTCTGCTCGCCGAATAAGCCCCTGGCGGGTACTTTCAGCCCCAGTGAAGGCTCCTTTTACATGCCCGAACAGGGTACTTTCGATAAGATTCTCCGGAAGTGCGGCACAGTCAACGGTAATAAAATTATGTGCTGCGCGTTGGCTGTGCTCATGTAATGCCCGGGCAAGAAGCTCTTTTCCGGTTCCTGTTTCACCAGTAATCAAAACACTCGCATCGGAAAGAGCAGCCTGGGCAACCTGCTCAAGGCATTGCCTCAGTAGTGGGCTTTTACCAATGATATCATCTCGTTTTAAGACAACAGGAACTTGCTTGATCCTGCTTTTTTCTTCACGATACTGCAGTGCCCTGGTTACATGGAGCATAATATCTCTTACGACATGCAGCTTTTCAACATAGGCCCAGGCACCACTTGAGATTGCGGTTTCTGCTCCATCCTGTTCGCCGTTTCCGGTAATAATAATAACTTCAGGAGCTGAAACCATTTCTGTAAATTGTGGAATGTGCTCCAGTCCATTCCCGTCGGGTAACTCGACATCAAGTAAAATGATATCATATTTTCCGGAAGTGACCTGTTGCACTCCTTCACTCAGTGTAGAAGCCCCTTTTGCTCGATGCCCGGAACTCTGCAGTTGTCTGATAAGCAATTTTTGCAGTGCCAAGTTGTCATCTATAATGAAGATATCAGCCATAAGCTCTTTCTATCACTACTTCCGGGGTTGGTGCTCGGCTCGATTTTTTTCGGCGAGCGTTTAAGGAGATACTTCCTGTGGGGTGTTTCCAAAAATGCTTCGTAGCTTGTCCCGAGCTTATGCGGCTCTCTTCCATAGATGCTGCAATTTTGTGCTTCTTACTGCTTCAGGCAGGGGATGTAACAGAAGCTCTCAAATGTATTCGTTAACGATACGGCGTGCTGGAAGTAGTATGTGTTGCTACCTTATTCCACTGTATCACACTATTTAGGTTGTTTTGAAATATTAAATTCGTCTAAGAAGTAAATCTAAATGGATGGGGGGGACCGTTTAGCGCCCGGTTGAAAAAAACAGTCCCGTTCAATGTTGTTATGGAATATGTCCAGACTGTTAAAGGGTTGAGAATATGGAGAAGCAGGCCGAACAGGTACGTCGGCGGTGTACAGTTGAAGAAAAGTTGGATGGAAAAGCATGCAATTGTGATGGTTGCAGTCAACTCTGGTTATTTTTCCGGCATCCTTATCGTTTAATGCTTCCTAACAGGGCGGCACCTATGCCATTTCCAACTTCACAATGTTCTGGAAAGTTCACGCTGGTTCCTAAACGTTCTGCAACCCGTGGCAGGAAGTATTTTGCCGCAGCACCAATACCGATAATTGGAATTTTCATGGTAAATTTTACTCCAAGCACCGGATGATCATTTCGAGTGGAGATAAAATTAGTGAGTGATTTTCCCCAGTATCGCCGAATGACGTAATCGATAAGGAGATTCTCAATTTTATCTTCTGTCATTGAGATGATTTTTTCACAGAAGCTGTTTTTGTCCATGCCAAGTAGTCCAGCAAGAACTTCTGCGCCATCATCCGCTCTGGTCTTGTCTCCAATATCTATTTTTCCAAGAACATGCAGAGCATCGGTGGGAGTAAACCCGGTTTCGACAATGACCTGTTTCCTGGAGAGTTGTTCCAGTCGTTTCCCTAAGGGGACTCCTGAAAAACCTGTTTGCTGCCGAATGGATTCGGCGGTGGCAGGTCCTGCGGCAAGGGCATAAATGATAGGATCTTCTTTTTTCAAATATTCGAATTCAGGAAGCAGGGAAATACATTTGGCCTGGAGTTCTGCACCAAGCCAGTTCCTGCAGCCTGGAAAATCGGTGGCCATGGACAGCGGAATAACCCGCGACGGGCCAATGCTGAGAGTGCCTTGTGTATCGAGTACCACATGGCTGTCTCCGCCAATTCCTGTAGTTAACATATCGACTGCCTCCACATGGGTTTGCCACTGTCCAATCTGGCAGCCATCGGGGGAGATACGCATTTTACCCTCTTCCACCATGGCAAGATCCGTTGTGGTGCCGCCCACGTCGGCAACAAGCGCAAAATCAATGGATTGGGCCGCACCAAAACCAGCGGTACAGGCCGGGCCGCTGGTCACGGTGACACCTGCCTGCTCCGCCGCATGTTCAATGGAGACCTGCTTTCCGTTTCCTGTGATCAGAACGACGGGACAGTTAAGACCATTGCTGGTCATGGCAGCCTGTACTCCTGCAACAAAGTCCTGCATAAGAGGCATAAGCTTGGCGTGCAGTGCTGCGGTGGCGGCACGTTCCATCATCCCGTTGTGTTGACTGACATTATGGGAACAGAAAACCGGCTTGGGATCGAGCATGGAGATCGCTTTCTCTGTTACCAGCTCATGGCTTGGATTGTTTATGGACATGGCAGAGCAGACGGCATAGGCATCAACCTCATTACGAATGCCCTGAATGGTATCGACGATATTGTCAATATCAAGAGGCTCCTCTTCCTTGCCACTTATATTATGACCGCCTTTAATAAATATGGTGGCAGTGATGGGAAGCCTGAAGTGCTTTACATATCCGATAACAAATGCTGCGACTCTGGCCCCTTTGCCTTCAATGACAGCATTGGTGGCAAGGGTTGTGGAGAGTGCCAGCCGTGAGATGTCATCTTTGTTCACACCGGATTGCTGCAGGAGCTGTTCAAGTGCCTTTCCGGTGGAGAGAGAGAGCCGGTGGTGAGTGGTGGGTACCTTAGTCGTTGCTACGATTGCCTTGCTTGTGGTATCGAGCAGCACTGCGTCGGTGAATGTTCCGCCGGTATCGATTCCGATTATATATTTTGGCATGATTTTAGATTATGTCGTTTTGTTTATTGATAATTCTGTTTCTGATTTGATACCATTCTTTTTCAATTCATGCATCATTATCCAAAAAGAGGGAATCATTTTATGATGATTTATTAGGCCGACCTCTCTTTTGGGCAGCTTTTCCGGTTCGGTGAAAAAAAGGCTATTCTCAGGCAATATCCTGGTGTATCTTTTCACAAGTGCGTTGGACAGACATTAGTTAACACAGGTGAACAGTACATAGACCAGTAATAAGAGGGAAAAATGGGTTTTTTACAGATAGAAGGAAAGACATTTGTTGTCTTTGGACTTGCTAATAAAAAGTCAGTGGCTGCTGCCATTGCTACAGTGCTTGTCGAGGAAGGCGGTCAGGTGATTCATGTTGTGCGCTCAGAGCAGCGTGCAGAAGCTGCTCAAAAACTCTTTCCCGCTTCTCCAGTTTTCCTGTGTGATGTCGAGGATGAAGACAATATTATTAGGGTTCGTAAAGAGATCGGCAGCGCAGTGAATGAGGCGGATGGCGGGCGCATTGACGGTTTGGTTCATTCCATTGCCTATGCAAATTATTCCGAAGGATTAACCCCATTCCACGGCACGATTAAAAAAGATTTTCTGCAGGCCTTTGATATCTCCTGCTTTTCATTTATATCGATCTGTAATCATTTCCGGGAGCTATTTTCACCCGAGGCTTCGGCGGTCACTATTTCTATTTCCACCACCAGCATGGCCGCAGAGAACTACGGGTATATGGCGCCAATTAAGGCAGCGCTTAACTCCTCTGTCTGTTTTCTGGCCAAGTCCTTTTCCTCATTTTCAGATGTGCGTTTTAATGCCGTGGCACCAAGTCTGCTAAAGACTTCCGCGTCCGCCGGAATTCCCGGCTATGTCGACAGCTATCTCTATGCGGAAAAGGCAATTTTACGCAAAAAAGCATTGAAAACCAGTGAAGCTGCAGATCTTGCCGCCTTTTTGCTCTCCCCGCGCTCCTCAGGCATCACTGCCCAGACCGTGGTTGTTGATGCTGGTATGTCTGTAAATTACTTTGATTCTGAAATCGTTCAGGGAGCGATTAGCTGATTGCGGGATTAAATGGTGGATACCTGGAAAGAACAAGCGATGGCACACTGGGAGATGATAAATCGTCTTGCTGTTCGTCGTTTTGGCGATGTGTCTCTTGCCGAAGAGGCTGCTCTTTTTGTAATGGATTCACTGGCGCTAAATTCCTGGAAACGGCTGCAGGCCCATGGCGGCAAAGGCAGTTTTAAAAGTTATATTGCCTCCGTGTCCTGGCGATTACTTGAGGATTTTAGTCGGAAACGGTATGGCCGGGTACGTGCACCACTCTGGATTCAGAAGCTTGGCGGAATCTGGTCACTACTCTTCTCTCTGTTGTGTCTTGAGCGTGTATCTCTATCCGATAGTATTGAAAATGCTTTTATTAGATATCCCTCTCTTGCGAAGAACAGTATTGAAGATGATGCCCTGACACTTCTTGGTCGTATTCCACAGTGTGGAAAACAGCAGGGATTTGAGCAGGAATTTGATGAATCAAGATCACTTGATAGCTCTGGCAGATTTCCTGAACAGATTGTGGAAAAGGAAGAGAGGGAGCATCTGTTTGCGGCACTGTTTGGCCGCTTGCTTGGAGATGACGAGGGGCACACTACTCCGAAGAAGTTTTCTGAATTGTTCACTGGGGGGCTTTGTTTGCACCCCGAAGAAAGGCTTTTATTAAAACTTCTGTACCAGGATACTGTCGGTGTGCGCCAGGCAGGGACTATGCTTGGTCTGAACCGCGATCAGGTGAATGGCCGGGTACGCCGTCTGCTTGCCAGGTTGCGTCAGGAGTTCCAGAATATGGGGCTTGAGGAAGAATTGCTGGAGTATCTCAGATAATGGAAGCTTTTTTTGCAACACAGAAACCCGTTCTGTCCGTCATCCTGTTTGTCAGAGAAAAAAGGACTATCCATGACAGATAAAGATGACCTGAAAAGAAAGCGAGATCTGGATCAAAGAGTTGCATCACTCGCTCTTGTGGTGGATCAAAGTATTGCAAAACGGGGAGAATGCCTCAGTTCAGAAGAGATGGCGGCCTTTCTGGATGGAGCGTGTGCCGCGGAGCAACAGCAATCGTTTCTGGAGCATTTTTCTTCCTGCGACAGCTGCTACAGGGAATGGCTGGAACTCAGTCTGGAGCTGACAAAAGAACAGAAAGCAGCTCCCAGGATGTTTCTTTTTAGGCGAAAATTTTTGACCGTCAGTGGCTCTTTACTGGCGGCAGCTGCCTCCGTTGTCTTTTATCTAAATCTGGGACAGGTTCCCGGGCCGCAGAAGGAACTGCTTCTTATAGCTCCGCAGCTGGAAATGCAGGGGGGATTAGAACAGAATGATGTCCCTGTTCGCCAAAATAAAATGAAATCCGTTGCACCAGCCCCTGCTTCAGCTCCCGTAGCAGCCCCTGCTCCGGCGAAGAAAGTCTCATCGCAGTTGTTTGAGATGAAGGCTGAGAGTATAAAGGTGCGTGAGAGGCAAAGAGCGGAAGGGCCAGCCATGGATGCAGTGGCAATGGGTGTAGCAGCTGATCCGCTGCAACAGTGGCTGCAGCGGGTTGAAAAAAGCTGTGAGGAAGGAGTCCTTGATGCAATTATCTGGAAAGAGCTTGCTCTGCAGGGGGAAGAACTGCTAATTACTGTTCAGTCTCCACACTTTCTGGCAGTGAAAGGGGTAGTTGCTAAAATGGCTGCGGGGCAGGATCAGCTGGATATGTGTGATGAAATTAAACGAATTTTACAGGAGAACAGTCGTGACTAAGCAGATAGAAATTCAGGATAGAATTATTGTTGCACTCGATGTTGATAACCCTGAGCTTGCAAAAGAGATGGTCAGGCGCTGCGAATCGCATACCCGCTATTTTAAAGTAGGCCTCCAGCTCTTTATGGCCTCCTATTTTGAGGTGGTGGACTGGATTATTGCTCGCGGCCATAAAGTGATGCTGGATCTGAAGTTTTTTGATATCCCGGAAACAGTCAGACTGGCCGTAGAACAGCTGAACAACAGAGGGGTATCTCTTGCAACCATCCATGGCAACGATGCAATTATTAAAGCTGCAATGGAGGCGCGGGGTGATTTACAACTACTCGCGGTAACCGTGCTGACAAGCTTTGGTGAAGAGGATTTGCGGGCCATGGGCATGACTCAGTCCGTTGAAGATCTGGTCCTTTTTCGTGCCCGGCGAGCTTTGGAACTTGGTTGTGATGGTGTTGTTTCTTCAGGGCTAGAGGCGGAGCGTTTGCGAAATGATCTTGGTGATAAACTGCTTATTGTTACCCCCGGTATCAGGCCCGGAGCAAATTTGAGTGATAACTCCGATGATCAGAAACGTATTATTACAGCTGGCCGCGCCATTGCAACGGGCGCTGATCATGTGGTTGTCGGACGTCCTATTACCAAGGCTGACAATCCGATACAAGTAATTGAAAGAATGCAGGCTGATATTGAAAGCACTCTTTCTTGATGGCACCTTATTTGCTGTTCACGCTGTTTGATAATAATCAGGATACCCATAGTAGCTTTTCCGGTAGGATTTTTCATTTTGCTCAATTTTGAGTGTTTCAGCTTTCATATGAAATACAAATTGACATTATCAAAGCTTCGTTGAATAATACATTGAATCATATTTGATTGCGTATGAAACTCAGCTAACCTCATATCGTACAGACAGAATAATCTGATAAAACAAAAGAATCACAAGAGAGTATGGTGATGTCATCCTCGCGGAGGCGGGGATGCAGTGTTATGCAGACTTCTGGATTCCCGCCTTCGCGGGATGACGAGAAAAATGGCTGATCGTTGTTCGTAGTCAGGTAATCATAAGCAGACTAACCATAATCTTACAGGTTTAGCCCTATGGATATCCTATCTCCACGGCAAAACAAAATTCTTGCTCTTGCTGGCAAGAATGGCAGAGTTGATGTAGACGATTTATCTGCCACCTTCAATGTTTCTCCCCAAACTATCCGAAAAGACCTCAATCTTCTCTGTGACAGGCAACTTTTGCAAAGGATTCACGGCGGTGCGATTATAGGCTCAGGTATTGAAAATGTGAGCTACGAGGCAAGGCGTTTACTGGCACCTGCCGCTAAGAGGGCTATTGGTAGGCGAAGTGCGGAACTGATCTCTGACAACAGCTCTCTGCTTATCAATATTGGAACAACCACCGAACAGGTTGCCCATGCCCTTAAAGATCATCGGGGGCTTCTGGTCATCAGTAATAATGTCAATGCAGTTGCCATTATGAAGGATTTCTTGGGTGTTGAGTTGATTATTGCCGGTGGACAGGTGCGCCTTTCGGATGGTGGTATTGTGGGAGGGGCTGCGGTCGACTTTATCAATCAATTCAAGGTAGACTTTGCCGTTATCGGTGTCTCTGCCATTGATGAAGATGGGGTTTTGCTTGATTATGATTTTAGAGAAGTTCGTGTTGCCAAGGCAATTATTGAGAATGCCAGGCATGTCATCCTGGTGGCAGATGCCATGAAGTTTGAACGTAATGCTCCTATTCGTATTGGCCATGTTTCCAAAATTGATACCATCGTTATTGATACTGCTCCCCCACAAAAATTTCAGGCAATCTGTCGGGAACATGGTGTCCGTATCGTTATAGCCGGTGAAGAGTAAAGCCTTGATCAAAAGCATAAAATTAATAGAGGGCAAAATGATAGCGGAGGATTTGATTTCAGTTGAAACTAGATTCTATTTCGGTTAAGCATTGTTTTGTTGTCGTTTGAAACTATTTATGTGCTAATGTGAAGTAAGATTGTAAGGGATAGTCATGGATGCTCCTCTATTTGATCTGGCCATAATTGGCGGTGGCGTTAACGGCTGCGGCATTGCTCGAGACGCTGCAGGGCGTGGCCTGTCAGTTTTTCTCTGTGAACAGAACGATCTGGCCAACGGCACATCATCGGCAAGTACCAAGCTTATTCATGGTGGCTTGCGTTACCTTGAATATTACGAATTCCGTCTGGTCAGGGAAGCACTCCGAGAGCGGGAGGTACTCCTCAATGCGGCTCCCCATATTATTTGGCCGCTACGTTTTATCCTTCCCCATCATAAAGGTTTACGTCCTGCCTGGCTGATTCGTCTCGGATTATTTCTCTACGATAATATTGGCGGCAGAAAAATATTGCCGGGTACAAGCAGTGTTAATCTTGTGACTGACGAAGCAGGGGCTCCACTTAAAGGAGACTTTAAAAAAGGTTTCGAATATTCTGACTGCTGGGTCATGGATAGTCGTTTGGTTGTTCTTAATGCCCAGGATGCTTCTGATAAGGGAGCCGATATACGTGTCAGGACTCTACTTATCTCCGCTAACAGGAGCAAGGGAATCTGGACGTTGAATATTCTGGATAAAAACAGCGGTAAGGAAAGCAGTGTACAGGCCAAAGCGCTTGTCAATGCCAGCGGTCCATGGCTTGATACACTCCTGTCTCAGATTTCCCATATCAAAACGGCGAAACATATTCGTATGGTAAAGGGGAGTCACATAATAGTCGAAAAGCTTTTCGACCATGAACGTGCCTATCTCTTTCAAAATAGCGATGGTCGTATCATCTTTGCAATCCCATTTCAGAAAGATTTTACCCTTATCGGTACCACTGATGTGGATTTTCACGGTAAACCCGATGATGTGGAAATTGATTCCACGGAAATTAGCTATCTGTGTGAAGCCGCCAATGAATATTTTACAACCCAGATCAGTCCTGATAGTGTTATTTATAGCTATTCTGGAATCAGGCCTCTTTTTGACGATGGTAAAAGTGATGCCAAGGCTGCCACTCGGGATTATGTACTCACACTTGATACGGGTGATGGAGAAGCACCGCTGCTCTCCATTTATGGCGGCAAAATAACCACCTATAGAAAGCTTGCAGAGTCGGTGTTGAAAAAACTTAAGGTCTTCCTCCCACAAATGCAGGATTCCTGGACAGAAACCGCCAATCTTCCCGGTGGAGATTTTTCTCCTGATGCTTTTATGGAAGAAGTACAGAAGTTGAGAGTAGCCTGTCCGTTTATTTCAGAGCAACATGCCATTCGCCTGATCAGAACCTATGGTACTTGTGCTCATGATATGAGCAAAAATATCAAAACACCCGAAGATCTTGGGCCTCATTTTGGTCACCAGTTATATGGTTTTGAAGTAGATTATCTGATTTCTGAGGAATGGGCTCAAACTGCGGAAGATGTACTTTTCCGACGTACCAAAATTGGGCTTTTTCTGAGCTCTGAAGAGGTTGCTCAACTGGAAGAATATATAAAATTACAATTACTTAAAGATCCATCTTCAATAATGGCTGAGGGGTAGTACATGCAGCTTGAGTTACGTAACGTATCAACAAAGGTCGGTAGTGAATTTCATATCACGGACGTATCCCTTGCCTTCGAAGCAGGAACTCTGAATATCCTTTTGGGAGCGACTCTTTCCGGGAAAACATCCCTTATGCGTTTAATGGCAGGTCTCGATCAGCCTACTTCCGGGAAAATATATGTAAGAGGAAAAGATGTCACTGGAGTTGCTGTCCAAAAGCGCAATGTGGCCATGGTTTACCAGCAATTTATAAATTATCCCAATCTGACTGTTTATGAAAATATTGCTTCCCCTCTGCGCATTGCTAAGGTTGCAAAAAATATAGTTGATGAAAAAGTAGCAAAGGTTTCAACGCTGCTTAAACTTGATAATCTGTTGCAACGTAAACCTCAGGAACTTTCCGGTGGTCAGCAACAACGTACAGCCTTGGCAAGAGCTCTTATTAAAGGAGCCGAGCTGGTGCTCCTTGATGAACCTCTTGCCAATCTCGATTACAAGTTGAGAGAAGAATTGCGGGAAGAGTTGCCACGCATATTTGCAGAAACAGGTGCTGTTTTTGTTTATGCCACCACGGAACCTTCGGAAGCTCTTCTGCTAGGTGGCAATACTGTTTCGCTACACGAGGGAAGAGTTACTCAGTTTGGGGCAACCATTGATGTGTTCAGTAAGCCAGCAAACCTTATTACTGCAAGGACCCTTTCTGATCCACCGCTGAACACTTTGCCTGTGATTAAATTCAACAATAAAATGATGTATAAAAGTCATGTTGAGATTCCTCTGATTGGGCGGCTCCCGGATCTGCCCGATGATGATTATACCATTGCATTCAGACCGCATCACCTTTGCTTGACGCGAAAATTTGATTCTATGATAAGTGTTAAAGCTAAGGTGGTTGTCGCAGAAATCACCGGGTCTGAATCTTTTATTCATATTGATGTTGCCGGAATGCGTTGGGTTGTACTGGCCCAGGGTATTCATAATCTTGATATAAATGAAACTATTGAGGTGTTTCTTGACCCCTCAAAATTCTATGTTTTTGATAGAAATGAACAACTGGTTGTTACGCCGGAAACAGTACCAGGTATATAGCAGGAGAATTTAATTAATGGCCAATATCACATTAAAAGACATCGCCCATTCATACACAGGAGAGTCGAAGAATCCTGATGATTTTGCTTTGAAGAAGTTGGATCTAACCTGGCGGGATGGTGGCGCGTATGCACTGCTTGGGCCATCCGGTTGCGGTAAAACTACTTTACTGAATATCATCTCAGGTTTGCTTCACCCGACTAGAGGAGAGGTTCTATTTGACGATCAGGATATTACTGATCTGCCGACAGAACAGCGAAATATTGCTCAGATTTTTCAGTTTCCCGTTATTTACGATACCATGACGGTTTTCCAGAACCTGGCTTTTCCACTGAAAAACAGGGGGAGGAGCAGAAAGGAAATAGAGCCAAGAGTTATTGAACTGGCTAAAATTTTAGGTCTTGAAAAAAATCTCTACACCAAGGCGCAGCATCTCACCGCTGATTCTAAACAAAAGATTTCGCTGGGCCGTGGATTAATCCGTAAAAGTGTTAATGCCATACTTTTTGATGAGCCATTGACTGTTATTGATCCACAACTGAAATGGGAACTGCGCTCACAACTAAAATTTCTGCATAAGAAATTTGGATTTACCATGATTTACGTCACCCACGACCAAACAGAAGCGCTAACCTTTGCAGATGAAGTTATCGTTATGTATGAGGGGAAGATTGTGCAGGTGGGCACCCCTGAGGCACTTTTTGAAAAACCGGAACACACCTTTGTCGGTTACTTTATTGGCTCTCCCGGAATGAATGTTTGTCCGTGTGATTTACAAAAAGACCGGATTTTTATCGAAAAATATGAGCTTGCCCTGAACAAAATATATGGAGATGTTGACCCATCCTCCAAAATAGAAGTTGGAATCCGCCCCGAACATTTGAGTCTTGCACCGCCCGATACAAATGGATTGCCAGTAAAAATTATAAAAGTTGATGACATCGGTCGCCATAAAATTGTTCGTGTTGCTTTAAAAGACAAAGAATTCAATGTTGTTGCCCCGGAACTTTCCGGAATGACAGGGGACAGTTGTTCGCTTATTTTTGACATAGATCACACCAATATATATGTTAATGACCATCTCATTTCAGGAGAACGAATGTGATTGTAAAACAAGTCAATCAAAAGGCATGGTTCATGGTGTTGCCGGTCTTTCTGGTGGTGGCTTTCAGTGCCATTATTCCACTGATGACCGTGGTCAATTACTCGGTGCAGGACACCTTTGGAAATAATCAATTTTTTTGGGTAGGAATGGAATGGTTTACAGACCTTCTCCATTCCGAGCGCTTTCATGATGCTTTCCTCAGGCAGATAAGTTTTTCTGCTATTATTCTTGCCATTGAAATTCCTCTTGGTATTGCGATTGCTCTTGCCATGCCGAGAAAAGGCTGGGGTGTTCCTGTCTGCCTTATTTCGATGTCTTTACCACTGCTCATCCCATGGAATGTGGTTGGTACCATCTGGCAGATATTTGGCCGCGTGGACATTGGCCTGCTTGGTCATACTCTTACTGCTCTTGGAATTGATTATAACTATACCCAGGATCCAATAGCAGCTTGGCTTACGATCATTGCTATGGATGTCTGGCACTGGACAAGTCTTGTTGTTCTGCTCTGTTATGCCGGGCTCTGCTCAATCCCTGATGCTTATTACCAGGCCGCCAAAATAGATGGTGCCTCACGTGTTTCTGTTTTTAGATATATTCAGTTGCCAAAGATGCAGAGAGTACTGCTGATAGCTGTTCTTCTGCGCTTTATGGATAGTTTTATGATCTATACAGAACCCTTTGTTATTACTGGCGGCGGCCCTGGAAATTCCACCACCTTTATGTCCATTGACCTTGTGAAAATGGCAATCGGCCAGTTTGATCTTGGCCCTGCTGCTGCTATGTCTCTTATCTATTTTCTCGTTATACTTCTTCTTTCCTGGGGGTTCTTTACTGTGATGAGCAATATTGGTGAAGAAAGCTCCAATGGAGGTTCCTGATATGCGCTGGAAATGGATAATACCAACAGTTTATATCTTTTTTCTACTCCTTCCAATTTACTGGCTGTTGAATATGAGCCTGAAAACAAATTCGGAAATACTCTCTGTTTTCAGTCTCTGGCCGCAGAACCTTACTTTTGATAATTATCGAGTTATTTTTACCGATCCATCCTGGTATTCAGGCTACATTAACTCGATGATTTATGTATCGATGAATGTTGTCATTTCGGTAAGTTGTGCTTTGCCTGCAGCCTATGCTTTTTCACGTTACAGTTTTGTTGGCGACAAGCATCTGTTTTTCTGGCTGCTTACCAACCGTATGGCACCACCTGCTGTTTTTGCACTGCCGTTCTTTCAACTCTATTCATCCATTGGTTTGTTTGATACCCATATCGCAGTGGCTTTGGCGCACTGTCTCTTCAATATCCCGCTTTCTGTATGGATACTTGAAGGATTTATGTCTGGAATTCCAAAGGAAATCGATGAGACGGCTTTTGTCGATGGCTATTCCTGGCCACGGTTTTTTGTGAAAATATTTATTCCTAATATCGCATCCGGTATTGGTGTTACAGCATTTTTCTGCTTTATGTTTTCCTGGGTGGAACTGCTACTGGCACGGACTCTCACAGCGGTGAATGCCAAACCAATTTCAGCCATTATGACCCGTACAGTTTCTGCCTCCGGGCTTGATTGGGGGGTGTTGGCTGCAGCAGGTATTTTGACCATTTTGCCAGGTGCACTGGTCATCTGGTTTGTACGCAATCATATCGCCAAGGGTTTTGCCCTTGGACGTGTATAGAGGAGGGGAGGGGAAAATGGATCTCAGCTGGATGGCATGGACTAAACCAACTGCCACTTTTTTTATTATCATTCTCTGCCTGCTTGTTACCATGACTGTCTGGGAGATAAGAATCCCTGGTGGAGCACCAAGGCTTGGCATACTTCGATTTGAAACAACTCGGGGAGATAGACTTTTTGTCTCTTTGCTTGGTTCTGCTTTTATCCATATTTTCTGGCTGTCTTTTTTCAGCTGGGCCCTGTGGTGGGCACTTGTTGTTTCATGTATTTATGCAATATGTGTATTTATATGGGTGTGATTAATGTTCCTGAATACCACTAACGCTCAGGTAACTGCATAATTCAATCGTAGGAGCCCGCCCTCTGCAGGCGAAAGGTACCTGGAACATTAGTATTTATCGCCCGCAGGGGCGGGACTCCTACACGTGGTATTAGCAAATGCTGAGTTTGGGTGGTAATTAGGATAATGTTTGTTGTTCTGTCATAAAAGTATGAAATGACAGATAAATCGTAAAACAATAGAGGAGAAGTTCTATGATTAAAAAATTTGTTACAGCAGCGGCAATGGCAGCTCTGCTGGCAGGTCCTGTATCAGGATTTGCAGGAACCCCGGAAGCAAAGAAGTGGGTTGACTCGGAGTTCCAACCTTCCACCCTCTCCCAAGCAGATCAGATGGTAGAGATGGAGTGGTTTATCAAGGCTGCTGAACCATTCAAAGGAATGGAGATCAACGTGGTATCCGAAACGATTACCACCCATGAGTATGAGTCGAAAACACTTGCCAAAGCATTTACTGAGATAACCGGAATTAAGGTTAATCATGATCTTATTGGTGAAGGTGATGTTATTGAGAAGCTGCAGACCCAAATGCAGTCCAACAAAAACATCTATGATGCCTATATTAATGACTCTGATCTTATCGGAACACATTTCAGGTATCAGCAGGCAGTATCGCTTACTGACTGGATGGCTGGCGAAGGCAAAGAGGTTACCAATCCTGGCCTTGACCTAGATGACTTTATTGGACTCTCCTTTACCACTGGCCCCGATGGAGAACTGTATCAGATTCCAGATCAGCAGTTTGCAAACCTCTATTGGTTCCGTTATGACTGGTTTAAACGTCCGGAACTGAAGAAACAATTTAAAGATATCTACGGCTATGAGCTCGGTGTTCCGGTAAACTGGTCCGCTTATGAAGATATCGCTGATTTCTTCTCCAACAAAGTGAAAGAAATTGATGGTAAACGTGTATACGGCCATATGGATTATGGTAAAAAAGATCCATCCCTTGGCTGGCGTTTCACCGATGCGTGGTTGTCAATGGCAGGAGCCGGAGATAAGGGTATTCCAAACGGACTTCCTGTAGACGAGTGGGGCATTAGAGTTGATGGTTGCCGCCCTGTTGGTTCTTCAGTTGAGCGTGGTGGTGCAACCAATGGCCCTGCTGCTGTTTATGCTCTTACTAAATATATCGACTGGATGAAGCAATATGCTCCACCTGAAGCTGCTGGTATGACATTCTCCGAGGCTGGACCTGTTCCTGCGCAGGGTGGTATTGCTCAGCAGATCTTCTGGTACACTGCGTTTACAGCTGATATGGTTAAACCTGGTATTGCAGTAGTCGATGAAAATAATATGCCAAAATGGCGTATGGCACCATCCCCTCATGGCCCCTATTGGCAGGAAGGTATGAAACTTGGGTATCAGGATGCGGGATCGTGGACATTGATGAAATCAACTCCGGTTGATCGTCGTAAAGCTGCCTGGCTCTATGCACAGTTTGTTATTTCCAAAACTGTTAGTCTGAAGAAGACCCATGTTGGACTTACTCCCATTCGTGAAAGCGATCTCTGGGATGAATCCTTTACCAAGCGTGCTCCTGAACTTGGCGGGTTGATAGAATTTTATCGCAGTCCTGCCCGTGTTCAGTGGACACCTACCGGTACCAATGTACCAGATTATCCAAAACTGGCACAACTCTGGTGGCAGAATGTTGCAGATGCTGTAACCGGCGACAAAACCCCACAGGGTGCCATGGACAGCCTTGCTCAGCAACAGGACAAAATTCTGCAGCGTCTTGAGAATGCAAATGTTCAGGGTGAGTGTGGACCAAAACTGAATAAGAAACAGGATGCCTCTTATTGGCTCAATCTGCCCGGTTCTCCTAAAGCAAAACTTGCCAATGAAAAACCCCAGGGCCTAACCGTTGATTATGACGAACTCGTCAAAAGCTGGGCTGCTGCTAAAAAATAGGCAGCTGCACAATAGGTGACCACTGCAATTCTAGGAGTGGTCACGTCAATATTAAAAAAACAGGTTGTCGAGACTCTTGTCGCAACCTGTTTTCTTTTTTGGTAACGATTCACTCGCACCTCACCTACGTCTATTT
>CAZDJE010000053.1:16537-27237 GCA_964505715.1 uncultured Desulfocapsa sp.
TCAAGGAGAAACACAATGCCCACCCATATACTCGCAATTGATCAAGGGACGACCTCCAGTCGAGCGATTATTTTCAATGATCAACTTGAAATAATTGCACAGGCTCAGCAGGAATTTGAGCAGTTTTTCCCGCGATCCGGCTGGGTGGAACATGATCCCGAAGAAATCTGGTCCACGACCCTTGCCACCTGTAAACTCGCACTGGAAAAGGCCACTCTTGCTGCCTCTGATATTGCTGCAATAGGCGTTACTAACCAAAGAGAAACAACGATTATTTGGGATAAAGAAACGGGTAAAGCAATTCATAAAGCCATTGTATGGCAGGATCGTAGAACTGCCGATTTTTGCAAGAAATTAAGCAAGGATGGGCATGATCAGATGATCACCTCAAAGACAGGCCTCCTGCTCGATTCCTATTTCTCCGGAACTAAAATCAAATGGATACTGGATAATATAGAAGGAGCAAAAGAGAAGGCGCAAGCTGGAAAACTCGCCTTTGGAACCATTGACACTTTTCTTCTCTGGCGCTTGACCGGTGGAAAACAGCATGCAACGGATGCAACAAATGCCTCCCGCACTATGCTCTATAATATCCACGAAAATGTCTGGGATAAAGAGATCCTACAGCTGCTTGATATCCCGGAAGCTCTTTTGCCAGTTGTAAAAGATTCCTCTGCCGATTTTGGTCTATGTGATCATTCCATTCTCGGGGCTCCAATTCCGATACGAGGTATTGCGGGCGATCAGCAGGCAGCTCTTGTGGGCCAGGCTTGTTTTGATCCTGGGATGATTAAATCAACTTACGGCACTGGTTGTTTTATTGTTCTTAATACCGGCAAAGAAGCTGTTACATCGAATAATAAATTACTTACAACCATTGGCTATAGATTAAAAGGTGTTACGACCTATGCCCTGGAGGGCTCTATTTTTGTTGCAGGGGCCGCTGTTCAGTGGATGCGTGATGCAATGGGACTTATTGAGTCTGCTTCGGATATCGGAAAACTTGCACGACAGGCAGATATTGGTCAGGATGTTTTTCTGGTCCCTGCTTTCACAGGGCTTGGAGCGCCACATTGGGATCCCGATGCCAGAGGAGCAATATTTGGTATTACAAGAGCAACAGGTCCTGCGGAACTTTCACGGGCTGCACTTGAATCTGTCTGCTACCAAACACGGGATCTTCTCGATGCAATGCGGGGAGATTTAACGGATGTTGGCGATACTGTATTGCGGGTAGATGGCGGTATGGTCGCGTCAAATTATACCATGCAGTTTTTAGCTGATATTCTTGACGCCCCTGTGGATCGACCAAAAGTTTTAGAAACAACAGCAGTGGGAGCAGCATATCTTGCCGGGCTTTATGAGGGGATCTTCCCGGCACCGGAAGAATTTAGTAAAAGCTGGCAACGTGATAAACGTTTCACACCATCTTTGGATGAGGAGCTGAGAGCCAGGAAGTATCGCGGCTGGCGGGATGCTGTTTCAAGAACATTAAGTACTCGTTGAGTGCAGGCTTGTAATGTCTGCATTGCTAAGATTTTGTGTGTAAAGGGCGGGGGGGAAGGTCGTTAGGATAATGAACTGCTAAGTCCTGAGCGTTTTAGGGATATCAACGGAACCAGTGAGCCTGTTGAGGAAGTACCTTGTTTCCGGGGAGAGATCGATAAATTCCAATCCGTATTGCTGATCCTGGCAATTGAGAGAGATTGCCCGTTCTGAAAATTTGAAGTTTTTTCCTATCCGTCCCTCAAGCAGCAGCTCATCCCCAATGGTAAGTCGAGCTCGGGATGTCAGGAGAAGTCCGCCTGGGCTGATATTAAGAACGACCGCAGGATGGAGTTTTCCAGTTGTTGTGTTTCTACAATAGATGATAAAATCATCGGTCATAATCTGTTTATGCCCGATTCGTTGGTATTTGCGTCGTTCTTTTGAGGCGTTTCTTTTGGTTTCTATTGTGTCGGGCGCGAGTCCTGTTTTATTGTCCTGATATTGTGTATCTTCAATTTCTTCAAAGTCTCCTTCATCTACTTCCCAAAGCATCGGCTGCATCTGGTATTTTTCAACGACCTCTCTTTTTACGGTTTTGCTGTTTGCTGCGCGGACGGTGGGAGAAGGGGGTATCTTCTTTCTCTCCCAGAAAAGATGGCTCAGGGCAGCTTTACGGGTTGTCTGCTGGATAAAGTTTTTATCCAGCTTACTCATTTTAAGCAGATCAGGAACACGTTTATCAACTCCGCATAAAATCAATTTTCCTGTTCCGTCGATTTGCGTGAGAGAGCGAATAATAGATCCAAGGCCCGTGCTGTCGATGAAATCCACAGGTGAGAGATCGAGAATAACATCCAGCTTGCTTTTGACCAGAAAACTATTCATTGCAGACAAGAATTCCTGGGCTAGCGAGGCATCAAGGCTTGGGCCTTCACATGTAATAATGAAAATGGATTGAAGAATTTCTGTTTTGATTCTCATTGCAATTGATTCCGTATAGATATGTTGGTGGCAATAGGACTGGATTTCCTAGCGAATAAAGGCTTCTTGAAGCCTAACATGAAAGCATCAAAATTCAACAAGTTTAGCGCTTGAAGCGTTACATATTAAAGGATGGCCTGTCTATGGAGGGTGGTCATTGAAGGGTGAAGTAATAGGCTTTTTATCAATACGTACTTCGCGTACCTATTTGGTAATTAGCTAAAAACACTATTTTGTTCCTCTATTACTCGAGAAACGGCATCTAAGTTGCAACGTGTTCTCTACGTTGTAATTGTATGTTGTATCTCTGACACTTTTTAGTGTCAGGTATAAAAGTGATATTTTTTCTTTGAGAGTGGTAGATGATGAATGTTGATAAAATGCACCTGCGCCCCGCTGGGAAGGGTTTTGTCCTTGCTGCCGTTGGAGATGGGCTCCCGATTATGAGACGTTTAGTAGAGGCTTATACTGGAAGAGATAACAAAAAATATATCAAATTGAATGGAGATATTACCCCTTTGCTTCCCAGTCATATGTATATGTCCGGAAATTAAGTGTACGGTTACGGAAACCTTGTATGGGCTTTTTGGGTTTACTGGATGGGAACAACCATGGAAAAGATGAAACTGAGAGAAGGGGGAAAGCTTTCAGGCCGTAGATACCGCATCGCGGGCCGAGTTGTGTAGTTCTGAAATAAATTTGGTTGCGCTGTGTTCATCTACAATTTTATCGACTCGGCAGTGACGCAGTACGTTTTCACCCATTTGTCGATTGAGACAATTAGGAGCAAATAAAACAGCTGAAATACCATTGTTTCCCTTAATCGCATTCACTCCTTTTTCTGCATCCCGTTCGGTTCCGGACAGTATCAGACCGGCACTATTCTTTTTAAACACCTCACTGACAGACTGCATGAGAAAATCAATAGGTTGATTCTCCCTGAGTTCCTGAGTGCGGGTCATAAGGTTGCGGGTACTGTGAGATTTCATACGGAAATTTTCGCTGGCCGCGCCAATATAGCAATTCCCTCCCTCAATACTCATACCATCTTTTAGCCGGAGTACCTTTGTAGAGCTGATGGCTTCGATATATTCAGAAAATGTATCGATGGTGTTATATTCATCATAGATCACTATGATGATAGCACCACTCAAGCCTGCAGGAACCTGAGGTATTATTTTTAATAGGTTGGTGTAACTACCACTTCCAGCAGCTATAACCGTGACATAGTGTGTCCTCTTGTGCTGGGTAATCTGGTGGACTTCAAGCGGATCGCCACATTCACTGCAACAGTGGGTGCTGTTTTCTGTTTCTTGACTTCTTTCGATGATATTTCTTGCCCCGCACTCCTCACAAAAAAGGAATTCAGTTTGCTTCTGCTCGTTGGCTGCTGGTGTATTAGTGGGAGTGTTCTGGGAGAGTGCAAATGATGTGACGTCCATTTTTGCGGCACAGGTGATCTTCTCCTGCACGCTCTTTTGAAAGTCCCTGATACCGTGATTTGCGTAGAGTGATTCCTTGTAAATACAATCCACAGCACCATTTCCAAGGGCAGCAAATGACTGTTTGAGTCCCATTGCAGACTGATTTGGCAGGAGTATAATTGGAGTGGCCTGCTGCTTCATAATGTGTTGAAGGAGGACACTGTTCACGGTGGAGGGTATCCCAGGATCGAGCAGCACCACATCCGGATTGATCTGTAACAGTATATCGAGTGCTTGAAGACAGTTTGGTGTTTCTCCTGTGATCTTTAGTGCATTTGTTTTGTTTACGATGTTTCTTAGCGCCTCTTTAAGGGGAGGGGATTCGGTGATGAGAAGGATAGTAATCTGCTTTGTGAGAAGTGAATTTCCGTTTCGTTGCGTCATGGGAAAAATACCGGGCTGCGAGTAATGGTTACTGTGATCACTGAGAATGATGGATAGTGATTAACCGAAGAGCTTTCTCCAAAGATTTGGAAAGAAACCACCAGTTCGCTCAGGATTGATCGATGTCGCAGCTTGAGGGGACGCGGTTTCACTCTTTCCCGTTGTTTTATTAATCAGTTTCCGATATTCCGCCGTATCCAGGAACAGCGTTTTGTCATCCCTTGTCTCTTCATTCTGATGAGCATTTTGTGCTTCCAGATCCGAACGATCGACAGTAATTCATGTTTACCAATTAATATTATATCATTGTTTCTCAGGCTGTGCGACGAGATCAATCTTTCATTTACAAAAGTGCCGTTGGTGCTCTCAAGGTCTGTAATGATAAAGGTGGCCGAAACGGAATCTATCCTGGCATGTGATCCGGACACCGCAAGGTTATCAACGACGATATCGTTTGAATCGTTTCTGCCTATGGTGAGTGTTTCCCCGATCTGTATGGGATACTCTTTCAGCACCTTGTCTTTGAATTTTAAAGTAATCAGTGGCATCGCTGTTTCCTTTTTGGGCAAGTGTGGATTGGACACTATTGATAAATAGTTAAAGAATATCTAAGATACCAATATAGAACGTTAAGATTTTATCACACTTACTATTTAACCTTCAATGTTTTTCTCAGGTGAAGAGCTGGCCGATATTTTGGAACAGCCCCTTTTGGCTTTCCAGGATTAGGCCTGTAATGATTGTTGCATCAACCGTTTATTTTGTTTTGGTTGGGAATAATTAGCGCACATTGTGTACCACGATGTGTCATTTTTGTTTTGTGGTTCCTATCGATATCGACTATCCTCTGTCTAGAATGATTTACAATAAAATTTAACCAAGGATATATGGAAATGATAAAAAAACAGCTTCTTTTAATTATACTGTTCCTCACAATCGCTACTCTTTCAACGTCTGGTGTTATGGCACAGGGGAATGGAAAACAGCAAAATTCTCCTTTTCTGATTACTGGAAAAATGCCTCATTTGACCAAATTGCTTGTGCAGCAGTGGGATAATGCGGACCTTCATCTTACTAAAGAGCAGAAAGCTAAACTGCTTGTGGTTCGAAAAGAGACCATAAGTGGGGCCCAAAAGCTTGGTAAAGAGATTGGCGCACTTGAACAAGAGGTGGCGGACGGAAGCCATGCAGGGAAAAAACCTGAAGAGCTCCAGTCACTCGTTAAACAGGTTGCAGAATTAAAGGCCGAGGCAACGATGGCTCATCTTCGCTGTATCTTTAAAACCAGTAATATTCTTGATACACGTCAGTTGGATGTAATCACCAAATAGGAACATGATTACTATCCAAACCCAACTTTTGCTCAGACAAGGTGTAGGAGCCCGCCCCCACGGACGATAAATATGAATGATCCTAACATCTTTCTCCGCAAGGGTGGCTCCAACGATTGAACTTTGCAATTCCCTGAGCCTTAGTGGTAATCAGGATTAGGAATGTAATATGTTTAGCTGGAGGGACGCTCCAGCTAAGGAGAAACAGAATGGCAACCATTGAAGCAATCTGCATCAGTAAGAAAAAAGGTATGGTGAAAAGAGCGGTTGAGCTGGCAAGTTTTCAACAAGGATTTGGAATTGACGGTGATGCTCATGGTGGCAAGTGGCATCGGCAGGTGTCTCTGCTCGCCGGTGAAAGTATTGATCGGGTGAAAGAGAAGCTTCCCTCTCTTAAGGATGGTGCCTTTGCTGAAAATATCATTACCAGAGGCCTGCAGTTATCGTCGGTTACCGTTGGAGACAGTATTCATATAGGCACTGATATCATACTTGAAATTACTCAGATTGGTAAGAAATGCCACAATGATGGTTGTGTAATAAAGAAGGCAACCGGAGATTGTATTATGCCAAAAGAGGGGATCTTTGCCAAAGTGATTCAGGGAGGCGAGGCAAAGGCAGGTGAGACCATTACTGTTCAATAGCGGAACAGAAGTGACGACCTGTGGGAACCCCTTCCAGGTGGGAATACAATCGGAAAGTATCCATTGATCTATTTCGTTTTCATTTCTTCGTAAACAGTGTAACAGTGGCTCTGTGAGGCCTGTTGTCTGCACGTGACTGAGCAGAGCCTGAAGGAATGAATATAACGAGTGATGCGTATGAAGTTGCCTGGAAGAAATGATCCCTGTTGGTGTGAGAGTGGTAAAAAATATAAGAAATGTCATCTGCGTTCCGACGAAAAAGGAGAGACAGCTCCTCCCGGTGCACTTGGAAAAGATGTTCAGGGAGCAACGGTTGGCCCTGGTACTGTATCACCATCACGTCGGGTTCCTGACACCATAATCCTCCCGGACTATGCAACAACAGGAATTGTTGGTGGCTCCGAGACCTCATGCAGGAAAGAAACTGAAGATGAAATCAATCGAATGCGAAGGGCTGGCCGAGTAGCAAGAGAAGTTCTGAATGCTGTTCTTGCTGCAGTGAAACCAGGTATTAGCACCGATGCGCTCGATGAGATTGCCCATCTGACGGCAATATCACATGGCTCATATCCGAGTCCTCTCAATTATATGGGCTTCCCCAAATCTATCTGTACCTCCGTTAATGAAGTGATTCTGCATGGTATCCCCGATAGTAGAAAGTTACAAAGTGGTGATATTGTTAATTGCGATGTGACGGTTTATATCGATGGGATGCATGGGGATTGTTCTGAAACGGTTCTGGTCGGTGAGGTGCGTGAGGAGGTCAATGCTCTGGTTCAATGCACCTGGGAATGTTTGATAAAGGGGATCGATGTTGTCGGACCAGGACAGCACTTTAACGAGATCGGACGGGTGATTGAAGAGCATGCCACTCAATGTGGGTATGCCGTTTTTCGTCAATATGGGGGGCATGGTATCGGGAAGAGTTTCCATATGGCTCCCTTTGTCGCACACTCGTATGACCCTGCCAATGGGGCTGTGATGGAAGAGGGGATGACCTTTACCATAGAACCTATGATCAATTTCGGGAGTGTTGAGTGTTCTATCTGGGCTGACGAGTGGACAACGGTCACCGCGGATCTTGCTCCGAGTGCCCAGTTTGAGCATACTGTTCTGGTCACCGGGGATGGGGTTGAAATCCTTACCGGTGGGCGGGAACCCTGGTTTTTAAAAGGGAAGAGCGATAGCTGATAAATCGGAAGTCTAGAAATGCAATAAATTGTGCCGTCGTTTTTTTACATTGTCAGTAAGTGACGAATTAAATTTTTTTTCTAATTACGTACAAAGCTCAGGTGTTTTTCTCTGTCATTCCGGCGGAGGCGGGAATCTAGGGGGGGACACATCGGGTCACTTGTAATTCTTCTGTTTTAGCAGCGTATTATGCCTCAAATATGTGACGTTGGCTGAGTTTTATACGTAAACAGAAGTTTTTTTTGCACTGCTTAGCGATCGTTTTCAGTAGATGGCGTAGCGTTTTCTTCGTTGTTCAGCATGGCAGCAGTGGCGGCACCTCGAATCATCTCTTTTGAAGGACGTTGGATTGATTTTTTATCCGTTGAATCCTTTTCATTGTCTTCAGGTGGCATATAGACTGTGACATTGCGGTGGGCAAATTCAATATTGTTCTCACCGAATGCTTCCTGAAGCCGCATGAGAATTTCTTTTCGCATCACGAACTGTTCACCCGGTGGTGTGGTGAATTTAATCCGCATAATCATGGCTGAATCATCCATCTGGCGGACACCCTGGGATTTCAGTTTTCCAATCAGTTTTGGACCAAGCTCAGTATCTTGCAGGAGTTCATTGTAGATTCTTTTGACAATTTTACGGACCTTATCCACATCGGTATCGTATTTCACCCGAAAATCCAGTTTCATAATAATATAGTCACGGGAGAAGTTGACCACGGTGCCGATTTTGCCGAAGGGAACAGTCTGGACCATGCCGCGATGGTGGCGTAGTCGTACTGCGCGCAATGAAATATGTTCCACCAGACCTTTTGCTGATCCGGTATCGATATAATCACCAACCCGAAAAGCATCGTCAATCAGGAAGAAAATTCCTGAAAAAATATCAGTTACTAACGATTGGGCCCCAAAACTGACGGCAAGTCCAAGAATACCTGCACCTGCGATCAGTGGAGCAATGTTGACTCCCAAAGCAGAGAGGATTGATATGGAGGCGACAACAAATAGCAGTACCAGAACAAATTTACGTAGAAGCAGCAGCAGCGTCCCCCGCCTTGATCCGCCCTTACCGCCCTCGTCCGCATCTTCGTCATCGGGCATTTCTTCACGAATCCTTCTATCCACCCAGCCTGTGAAAAATTGCCAGGCCAGATAAATCAGGATGATAATGAGAATACTGCTCAGTACTCCAGCGGTGAACATTCGACCGAGGGCAACATCAATTCTGAACAGGCCAAGAAAAAAGAAAATAAGGAGTGCCAGAAGAAGAGCTCTGTACACAGACTGGATGCGCTGAGTGTATTTTTCGGAGCACATAATCCCAAGGAGCGAGCCCTGTGACTGACCTCTTGGGGAGGACTTTGTCAGAACAATTTGTAAAAGTTTTCGTCCCCAGATATCAAAGGAGAGGAAGACCGGAATGGCAAGGAGACCGATAATGATTTTTCCAAAGTGAATTTTACCACTGTCGAGCACCCTGATTTCCCAAAAGAGGGTGGTACAGAAAAGAAAGAGCAGGACTGGTAATTGCCAGTAGGGCGCAAATTGACAGATCAGTGGGAGTGGTTTGAGCTCCGCACTAGACGGGCAGAGGGCATCGGTGACCCGCCTGCGCTTCTGCATGATTAGGGAGAGAAGCATACCGGTTGTGCTGACGATAATCAAACCGACAATTGCGAGGAGAACAGCTTCATCGGCACCTGACTTTTTCAAAATGATTCCCGATCGGGCAAGAAAAATCTCGACGGCACAGAGGCTGGAACTCCAGACAAAAAGTGACCTGGAAACGCTATCTGTAAACGGGAGAACTCGCAAAAAGGATCTTCCAGGAGAAAGAAATATTGTCAGGATAAAAAGGAGAGTCCTGAAGTAGTAAGCACCGATAAGGTAGTTTGATGCGATGGTTGCAACAATACCTTTTTCCGGAAATATAAGGATATAGAGACCAAAGGTAATCCCCACAAAAGAAAGGAGGAGGAAACCTTCAAGCAGAATCCCCAGACCAATATGCATCAGCTTGTAAATAACCCCATCAACGGGTGGGGTCGCGGCAAAGGCATAGGTTGTGCGCAGTTTTTTACGAAGAAATAATTCGAGTAGAATACCAGCGAGAAGAACAATACAAATCTGAACCATTAACAGAAAAGGGAATCCAGTGGAATGAGCGGCAGCAACCTGTCGCCAGGTGTCTAGCATCGCTCCTGGCAAAAGAAGAAGACCGCCTAGTTGTTCTTGGAGGCGGTCTGCAAGGTGATGGCTGTTGCTAACGGCATCATAGAATGGTTTGTCGATGATATCGGCAACCGGCGATGGTGTACCGGAGGAAGTGCCTCCACTGGCCGGTATTGCAAAGAAATGGCACAGAAGTATACAGTGTAGAATAATGAAGAAATATGTATTGCATTTGCAGAGTTTCATTTTAATCAGGATTGTTTTGTGAATGTTAAATCAACGTATTATTTCGTATTCATGTTCATAAAAGAGGCACTTCCAGAGTTGTTCTTTTGGGTTACTTCCCATCTGTGAATTCTACAGCGAAGGTATTCTCTTCCACTTGGATAACGTTTGCTTGAGTTGTAAAAAAATCAGGTGACTCTTTATACTGCACAGATGCAAAATGCAGTTCAAGCCAGAGTGTAAAGCTCTCCGTCATTTCTTTATTTATGAAACCTTGATGATATCATAAATGATGGTCTATTGACAAAAATGATTGAAATTGTGGTGGGATTTTGTTGCGGAAAAGGGTGAGAACAACAAATAGAACAGTGAAATTTCTATTTATTGTTCTCCAGTAGGAAGATTATGCGTTTACACAATCACCAGTGCGTGCACCGCTTCCAGTGCCGTCGCCGGGTGCAGAACCGCTTCCATCACCACGGCCGCCGCCACCATTTCCGCCGCCGTTTCCTCCTCGAACAAGGAGGTCAGCCTGAAGTGTAAAAGCAGCTGCATTTAAACAGTCTCCGGTTCCAGGGCCATTCCCGGAGCCATCCTGTGCGCCACCACCAGTACCCTGGCCAGTACCATTACCGGGGCCATGACCATTGCCTGCCAGTGCAGGGATTGCTAAAAGTGTGATTGCTGCTGCCAGTACAACTGTTTTTATTGATTGTGTGGAAAGTTTCATTTGGAATTCCTCCTTTAAATTGACCCCCTCTTGTGAGAAGGTTGTAATCCTGTAGTAATTTGTAAAGTAATAAT
>CAZDJE010000054.1:0-26838 GCA_964505715.1 uncultured Desulfocapsa sp.
CTGGCCATGGCATGGATACAAAAACCATGCAGAGAGTTTTTGAACCCTATTTCACAACCAAAGAGGTGGGAGAAGGTTCCGGTATTGGCCTTGCTGTTATTCATGGCATAGTCCAGGACTGCAAAGGATTCATCAGGGTTGTGAGCAAACCAGGCTATGGAAGCACCTTTTCTGTCTATCTCCCCGTATTGGAAGAAACCTCCGCCGATAAAGACGACAAGGTAACACCGCAAAAAATTAAAGTATCATCGCCTCAGGTCGGTGGGCGGATTATCATTATTGATGATGAAGAGCTGCTTGTCCGGTTAAACAAAAGACGTCTGGAGTATGCCGGTTACACAGTGACTGCTACAACTGACAGCGAAGAAGCCCTGGAGAAAATACGCGCCCATCCGGAACAGTTTGATCTGCTTATTACGGATCAGACCATGCCTAATATGAGCGGTGTGGAGCTGACCCACGAAGTGCAGAAAATAAACCCTGACATGCCTGTTATCATGTCCACCGGCCACAGTGATCTGGTAACAAAGGAAGAGGCATTGAAGATGGGGATCAGTAAATATTTGCTCAAACCAATTCAGGGCAATGAGCTTATCGATGCTGTAGGAGAATTGCTTGATGAAAAATGATCAAGTCCCTGTGAACCACTGATAGTCGTCTCAAATTTTTATCTGATTACGTACAAAGCTCAGCCATTTTTGTCTGTTCATTCCCGCGAAGGCGGGAATCTAGAAGGATGACACATCTGGTCGCTTGTAATTCTTATTTTTTATCAGTGTATTATACGCCTCAAATTTGTGACGTTGTCTGAGTTTTATACGTAATCAGAACATGATAAGGTTTTCTTATGACAGGATTTATTGCTGGCCTTTCCTTAGGTTTCAGCCTGATTATAGCTATTGGGTCACAGAATGCTTTTGTTTTAAAGCAGGGCTTAAAACGAGAGCATGTTTTGGTAATATGTCTGCTCTGCGCCGCATCAGATGCTCTTTTAATTACATTAGGTGTCTCCGGTTTTTCTGCAATTATTGCGAAAGTCCCCGAGGTAGAAACCTTTGCCAGGTATGGAGGGGCGATTTTTTTGGCCACTTATGGCGCCAGAAGTTTTTGGAGTGCCTTTAAGGCGAATGAGTCATTAACGCCTGCTGGGAATGGTAATACTTCCCTGGCTGTTGCCATGACGACCTGCCTTGCCTTTACGTGGCTTAACCCACATGTTTACCTTGATACCGTAGTTCTGCTTGGTGCCGTATCTGCACAGTTTCCCGGCCAAAAGCTGTCGTTCACCCTTGGCGCAGTCCTCGCCTCATTTGTGTTTTTCTTTTCTCTGGGGTATGGCGCAAGGCTGCTGACCCCCATATTTAAAAGAGCTCTATCCTGGAAGGTGCTTGATTTTGTGATTGGCGTCATTATGTGGTCCATTGCAATCAGTCTGGTACGAGAGCCGATTGTCACTTGGGTGGAGATGTGAATATGCTTGGGACACCGTTTATAGGGGAAGTAATAGCGATTGCCACAGTGCTTTGCTGGACGGTAAGCGTTCAGTTTTTTGGGGCAGCCGCTAAAGAGGTCGGGTCGATTCCTGTAAATATTATCAGGATCTTTGTAGCCTTGATGCTGTTCAGTGCCTTTTTGTTTTTTCGAGATGGTGTTCTTGTTCCTCTGGATTTTCCAGCACATGCCTGGTTCTATCTCAGCCTCTCGGGTATCGTTGGCTTTTTCATAGGTGATATTTTTCTATTCAAGGCTCTTGTGGATTTAGGGCCACGAGTTGCCATGCTCATTCATAGTCTGGCGGCTCCCACATCTGCAATCATCGGCTGGTTGTTTTTGAATGAAACGTACGTATTGCACCAGTGGCTTGGTATTGTGGTAACCCTGTCCGGAGTTGCCATTGTTATTTTTGAACGCAATCAGAAGCTGTCGCCTTCGCAGAAGCTGAAAGTGCGACAAATCTCTTTGCAGGGGCTACTGTACGGATTTGCTGCGATGTTTGGGCAGGCGGCCGGCTATGTGTTGAGCAAGGCCGGTATGCAGACCGAATCGGGATATCTGGATGCCTTTGCTGCAACGCAGGTGAGAGCCATTGCAGCATTTATCTGCTTTGTTCTTTTCTTTAGCTTTAGCAAGAAGTGGGGGGATGTCCGCAGGGCATTGGCCAATAGAAGGGCCGTTACTTATACAGCCATTGGAGCTTTGATTGGACCCTTTTTAGGTGTATCACTATCCCTTCTGGCCCTGCACTATCTGGCAACAGGTGTGGCAGCCACATTTCTCTCCCTTGTACCAATCTGTATTATTCCTTTCTCAATTTATCTCCATAAGGAACACGTGTCCATACGTGCTTTTGCAGGGGCAGTTATCGCAGTTTTTGGTATCTATCTTCTTATGTCCTGATGTCGCATCAGTCGAGGAGTCCCTTTTGTAATTTATGGAGCGCGAGTATGGGGGCGGGGCTTTCGCGTATGGTATCAGAAATTTGTATAGCTAAGCGGAAAGCGACAGAGGGCATATCCTCAGGGGGAAGCGTAACCTTTCATTTTTATTTAACTTTTGATCCTTCCAAGAGATATGTTTCTTTTTGCTGGATCCCTTCTGTTCTCTTTAGCGGGATCCTCCGTGTCAATTGTTGTCTACTATAAGAAATAAGAATAATTATTGTCTTCTTTTTGGTAAAATGTTACGCCTTCCGCCATGAAAGAGACATATGCACGAGCGCGAGTTGTTTTAATATCCACTTTTATTGTTCTGGTGATTGGTTTGTTTTTTGTGTTTGACAACAAACGAAAGGCTAATCAATTAGAAGATCTTCGACTCATCACAGAAAGATACCAGCTAGCCAATAATACGGTATATGACCAATACCAGCAGCTAGCGACAACAATTTATTTCGGGCTAATCTCAAGATTTGATATTCTCGGCCTATACCAGAAATTACAGACTGCGGACACAGAAGAGAAGAACAAACTGCGACAAGAATTACTGCTGCAACTTATGCCGCGTTATCGGGAGTTAAAAAAAGATAGTGAAGTGAGGCAGCTCCATTTTCATCTCCAGACTAATGAATCATTTCTGCGATTCCATCGACCAGAAAAATTTGGCGACGATTTAACAGAAGCCAGGGGGACAGTGAATTTTGTCAATACAGAGCATTCTGCCATAGATGGTTTTGAAGAGGGAAGAATTTTTAATGGATATCGGTTTGTTTTCCCCATTATTGATGCCCCCCAGCGTCATCTTGGGAGCATGGAAATTTCATTTGGACCAGAGACTTTTGCCCTGTCTCTGATGGAACAATATGGTGTAGTCAGTAGTTTTCACATAAAAAAATATATCTCGGAGAACAAAGAATTTCCTGAAGAATTCAAAAAAAACTATACACAATCTATTTACACCAATTATCTGCATGACAACAACGTATCAGCGGCATTGAAAAGCATGGCTGGTAGGGATATTAAAACTATTCGGTTGGGAAAAGAGATAGTAGACACTCTTCTTGTTAATGCTCTCAGTGGTCATGCCATTTCGCTGTATGTCCCTTCCCAGAGGAGGATCATCACCACAATTCCGGTTCTGAACCCTGTGACCCGGAAGATGGTAGCCTTTTTTACTGTCCGTAGCCAATCTGTAGGTATAGAGAAAGATCTACAGTATTTCAGAATGGCTTTTTCTTTGAGCAGCCTGTTGTTAGGTTTGGCTCTTTTTGTTGTTTACCAGCAGTACAATAAAAGGCTGATATTGCAGATCAGCAAAGAACAACTGACAAGTCAGAAAGAACGACTCGAAGAGGCACAGTATATTGCGAACCTGGGGCATTGGGATCTTGATATTGCAGAAGGATGCCTAAATAGCTCGGATCAGATTTATCGTATATTTAATCTCCAGTCTCGAGAACAGATTGCGACCTTGAAGGATTTTTGGAAAAAAGTCCATCCAGAGGACCGAGACTTTGTAAAGACCTCCTACCTGTCCGCCAAAAAGACATGTGGTTCCTATGATCTTCAGCACCGTATCATTACCACGGATGGAATTGAAAAATGGGTCCGTCACCTCTGCACCACTACTGTTGATAAAGAAGGAACTCCATTACGGTCATTAGGGGTTATTCATGACATAACCGTCCAGAAAATGCAGGAAAACCTCCAACTTCAGGTGATTTTACAACAAGAAGAGCTGAAACGTTTTGATAGTTTGAAAACGATGGCCGGAGCAATTGCCCATCGTTTTAATAATTCCATGGCAGTGGTTATGGGTAATTTGGAACTTGTGACTCGTATCCTGCCTGAAGACTCCGATGAGCACGAAATGTCTTCAGATGCCTTGCAGGCTGCCAAGGGAGCGTCACAGATCGGTAGTATGATGCTAAGTTATGTAGGTCAACGATCATCAACTCTCGCGGAGGTCTCTTTTGCAGAACTTACCAAAGAGAGTGTTACTGCAGTGAAAAGTCTCTTGCTGTCTCCAATTTCGTTACAGTTTACTTCACCATCTGAAGCTATCCGCTGCTCTCTGGATAGGCAGCAGATAAACGAAGTTCTTAAGAATATTCTCACCAATGCCGTAGAGTCCCTGGGGGATGGTCCAGGAACAATCGCAATAACATTTGGCACCGAACTTTTTAGTACAGATTCTTTTCCGGTAGTTTTTCAAAGTGCGACTATGAAGAGTGGTATGTATGTATTTTGCCAGATCAAGGATAGCGGACAGGGGATCTGTCGAGAAAATTTGCCACGCATTTTTGAACCATTCTACACAACTAGATTTGTTGGGAGAGGGCTTGGCCTTGCCTTGACTGTAGGTATTATGCAATCACACCATGGTGCTATAATTGTTGAGAGTGAGTTGGATCAAGGAACAACCGTCAGAGTATTGTTGCCGGTCAAAGAGTTATCAACTTAGATATGAGTAAGCGTCTAATGCACCCCTTTTGCTAACGTCATATGAAAATAGGAGCGGTACGAACAATGTATCACTTCTGGAGATTGTTATGTCGAAGCTGGTAATTTATACGACCATTCTCAGATCGGCATGTCTACTGTTCGCCTAAAGCTACGAATTTTTAGTGCTTTGCCATCAAGCTTATTTCCTGAAATCCGAAAATAATCAGAAAGAGTCACTTGTCTTTGCAGTGTTGTTTAAGATAAGTCTTACATATGCCAATCTCAGACTTGACTTCAACTCTCCATCTCCTGTAGTAATAAGTATATGCTTAATTCTGTCGTGTTGTTTTTGGATTTCGCTCTATACTGATAATAACTATGAAATTGTAATCAGGTGTATATGTATGTCATGAACACAAAGTGGAAAACAATGGCCTGATGATCATGCTAATTGTAATCAGTATCAGTAGCATTTTTATCGCCCTTTTTATTTTGACAGTCGAAATAATCTCACCGCTCTGTTGCTACTGTAAAAAATATCAGAGATGAAAGGGATGAATGGCAAGATGTGGATTCCTCTATCTATACACACTCTCAAGCGGATATCAGCCATGGTATCTGTCCTGAGTGTGCCAAAATACATTTTCCAGACTATTATGAAAAAAATGATGTTTAAATGTAACTGTTTCTTGGAAATTTGCTAAATATATAAATATAACTTTGCTGAAATACATTTAGAGAGCGGATTTGTTATGAACACATCACACCCAGATTCGAAACAGTTGCGTAGTTGGTGTATTATCGCCCTGATTTTTTGGTGTATTCTTATAGCTGGTCTTTTGTATATGTTTGAAAGGCGTGAGTGGCAGAATGCAATAGCTATAGGGCAAGAAATAGGTCGTTTCAATCTCAAAAAAGATTACACCTACCGGTCTTGGAATGCCTCTCATGGAGGAGTTTATGTACCAGTCACAAAGAGAACTCCACCCAGTCCATATTTAAGCCATATCCCAGATCGAGATATCATTACACAACAGGGGAAGAAATTAACGTTACTCAATCCTGCCTATATGACTCGTCAGGTCCATGAACTTGAGAGTGAAATGTATGGAATTCGAGGCCATATTACCAGTCTCAATGTAATTCGTCCTGCTAATAAGGCTGATAAGTGGGAGCGTACGGCCTTGGAGCAGTTTGAACAAGGTACAGAGGAAGTCTCAGAATTAGTGACCATAGAAAACCTTCCTTTTGTCCGAATCATGATTCCGCTGAAAACAAAAGAACAATGCCTCAAATGTCATGCAAGTCAGGGCTATAAAACGGGAGATATCCGTGGTGGTCTCAGCACTACTGTTCCCATGGTAGATATTTTCACAAATTCTCAAAATTTTATAGTTGTGTATCGTCTCTCTCACCTAGTGATATTCTTGATCGGTCTGTCTGGTTTGTTTGTATTTTATAGACAGAGCGACAGGCAACTTGTCAAACGTATTGAGAGTGAGGAGAAGCTGGTAATACAAGGGAATCATCTCCAGGGGATAGTTGACAGTATTTCAAGTGGTATTGCAGTCTATGATGTATTTGAAGATGAAAAGAATTTTATCATCAAAAGCATTAACCCGGCAGGACTTAAACTTGCCCAGCTTGAACTAGCAGATGTTAAAGGAAAGAAAGTTACCGATGTTTTTCCGGGTGTTATTGAGATGGGTCTGTTTGCTGTCCTCCAAAGAGTTTGGAAAACAGGGGTACCTGAACAATTTCCTGTCACTGTTTACAGTGAGGAACGATTGTCTTACTGGGTGGAAAATTATGTGTACAAACTGAACACTGGTGAAATTGTAGCAGTATACAACGATGTAACCGCTAGAAAGAAGGCAGAAGAAATCATTGTAGAGAAAACGACAGAGTGGGAAAAAACATTTAATGCCATTCCGGATATCGTTACCCTGCAGGACAAAGATATGAATATTGTCCGTGCAAATCAGGCGGCAGTAGATTTCTTTCGCCTGGAATCAGAAGAAGAACTTCTAGGAACGACCTGTTTTCAATTTTTCAGAGGAACAACAGAGCCATGCCTAGGTTGCCCCGGTATTATTTCGTTTGCAGACACTAAGAAGCACAGTAAAATCATAAAACATAAATCGCTGAATAAAATTTTTAATATTTCGTCAGCACCTATTGTTGATCACAACAATGAAGTGCAATATTTTGTCTATATTGCTCAGGATATAACAGAGAAAAAGAAGCTTGAAGAAGACCTTTTTCAAGCCCACAAAATGGAAGCGATTGGCGCTCTTGCTGGTGGTATTGCTCATGATTTTAATAATATCCTTTCGGCAATACTCGGGTACGCTGAACTTGCCAAGGGAGAACTCCCAGCAAACAGTAAGGCGATAAAAGATATTGATCAGGTTCTGATAGCTGGAAATCGAGCAACTGACCTTGTTAGACAGATCCTCACCTTTAGTCGGAAAACGAGTCAGCTGAAACAGCCTTTACGGCTTCACTTAATTGTAAGTGAAGCATTGCAACTGATCCGGGCATCCCTGCCATCAACGATCGATATCCTGACAGACATTACCAAGGAAAATGACCTGGTTCTCGCCGATCCAACAAGCGCTCATCAGGTTGTCGTCAATCTCTGTACGAATGCCCTGCAGGCCATCGGTAAAAAGAAGGGAAGCATAGAGGTGACATTGGGATCTGAACACTTGGAAACCACACAGATACCAGCATCAGAAAATGTTCAGCCTGGTTCCTTTGTTGTATTATCAGTAAAAGATAATGGAAAGGGTATGGATAAGCAAACAGCGGCACGATTGTTTGAACCATATTTTACCACGAAGAAGAAAGGTGAAGGAACAGGTCTTGGTCTTGCTGTGACCCATAGCATTGTTGAGGAGTGCAATGGCTTTATAGAGGTGATGAGTCGCCCTGAAGAAGGAACAATTATTCGAATTTATTTGCCAGCCATAGAAGAGGAACACAGGGCAATTACTACTGGTGAAGATGATGTTGACACATTGCCCACCGGAACCGAGAACATTCTCTTTATAGATGATGAACCAGCAATCGCCGATATCGGTCAATCAGTTTTAACCAGCCTGGGTTACCATGTTACAGCAGAGACAAAAAGCCTGGTTGCGTTAAAAAAGTTTGAAACAAGCCCTGAGGCCTTTGATCTGGTTCTTACCGATCAAACAATGCCGGAATTAACCGGTACTGAACTCGCCAAATCCATGCTTAAGCTAAACCCTGATATACCAATAATTCTTTGCTCCGGGTACACCTCAACTGTCACAGAAGATGAAGTTGATGCTATTGGCATAAAGAAATTTGTAGCCAAACCATTAAATCAAAGAGCACTGGCAGAGATAGTCAGACAGGTTCTTGATGAGCAATCGCAGCATTAGTTTTTCTAATTGCGTACAAAGTTCAGCCATTTTTCTCTGTCATTCCAGCGGAGGCGAGAATCTAGAGGGATGATACATCTGGTTACTTGTAATCTTCTGTTTTGTCAGCATATTATGCCTTAAATATGTGACGTTGGCTGAGTTTTATACGTAATCAGAGTAGTTTTAGAGTAACCTCTGAATGCTGCTGAAAGCTCAGGTGAATCACATTGTTCGTATGATTCATTGTTGAGTTGGTAGTCGACCTGTCTTATTGACTGTATTAACTCGACACATATCTGCTGCATCGCTAGTTTACTTTTCATGATCCACCAATCCTTCTTCTCTGATCTGAAAGGAAACTGGTATTCTTTCTTGAGACTATTCTTAGCCTCCTCTTGTCGCAAATTCTCAACTTTGCGGCGTGTTTGGTTTTTCGGTAACACTTCTCTTGGCAATAGTTACATACGATTGCCCAGGCGTTCAGATTTTTCTTTTCAAGAAGATTATAGTTTCATATTTGACTTCCAGTTTTTCGATTTCTATAATAATTTAGGTATATGTCAATTATGACAAGCTCGTAAAAAAGCAAGATTCGAGATGGCTCAGTAAATAAGCGAAGAATTCGAAACCCTTTATGTGCAGGCGGAAAATTACTGGAATGGATAACTTAATTTTTTTTAAATCAATACAATGATCAACAAAGCTGTAGACCTTTCAACAATTACAGAGCAAGTTTTAGTGGTTGACGATAATGAGGTAATGCTCAATTTGCTTTCTCAGCAACTTTTCCAGTTTGGTATGCAAGCTGATCAAGCCCAAAATGGGGAAGAAGCGGTAGGGCTGTTACAATTGCACTCATACGGTCTCATTATAACAGATATTGTTATGCCAGAAATGGACGGTATGGGTTTATTACTCTATGTTAAAGAACACTGTCCAGAGGTCGATGTCCTTGTCGTTTCAGGTCATAGTGAATTGTATAATTTTACAGACCTTGTTGCCGCTGGTGCCATTGATTTTATCACTAAGCCATATCTTCAGGATGAGCTTCAAGCAAAACTTCAGCGTATTTTTCGTGAGCGCTTGCTCCTTGCCAAGCTTGCTGGAAATAGAAAAAAAGAAAGGTCATTTTTTCTCCATATTGTTGAGGCGCTAGCAGTTTCTTTAGACGAAAAAGATGAATACACTCACGGTCACTCAAGAAGAGTGACAAATCTCTCGCTCCAATTGGCAGAACGTGTGCCAGGTAAAACTGTTGACTTAGAGCTGTTACGATTAAGCGGGATTTTACATGATATTGGTAAAATAGGAGTCCCTGATAAGATATTAGGGAAAACTGGAAAACTTACAGAAGAAGAATTTGCAATTATTAAAAGACATCCAGCAGATGGAGCAAAAATCCTCCATCCGATGGACGCAGATAAACGAATTTCTGAAATTTCTAAAATTATACGACACCACCATGAACGTTATGATGGAAAAGGGTATCCAGATGGTTTGAGTGGGAGTGTAATTCCTTACCTCTCACGAATTATTACAGTTGCTGACAGTTATGACGCCATGACCTCTGACAGACCGTACCGTAAAGGCATGTCCATAGGTTCTGCCCTAGAAAAGATAAAAAACAGTAGTGGTTCACAATTCGACCCAATACTAGCTGAGTTATTTATTGTTATGATGGAAGAGTATATTAACTCTGCTCCCTGCCCTTCATTGGCAATGTGTTCTATTTTTCCTAAAATAACGCATAATGTAATATCTGCTGCATATGAATCACAATATTGTCGTAGCAACTACCAGGCATGTGCTCGATATAAAATAAGTAATAAGAAAAAAAGACCAGAAAACCTGCTTCCAGATGGAAGCTTTATTTAAAAAGAGTCATGTGGGATCCAGGAAGAAGGCTAATCAGAAATATTTTAGATGTGATGGAACAATTGGAGCAGCACTCGCAATGAAGGCTTCACAAAAAAAGATACCAGTAAAAAATTCTCCGATCACTTAATCTTGTGCAACCGCAATAAATACCGTATAAGAATCATTCTCTGAACATCTTCTAGAGGTGTTTATATCATACGATCGGTCAACGCATAGTTTCTTGGAATATGAAGGTTTAATCAGGCTAGATCACAATAAAATTAAGCATATTGCTTTGGAACTAGAATGAACAATTTTTTCAAATACTTCCTTTATATATTTCTCCCCTCGGCCATAGCCTTCTTTGCTTTATTTTCCTATTTTTACCTGTCTGAGATAAAACAGGTAAATAGGCATCGCCTGGAAAGTGAACGCCTCAACGTTCGCATGGGGAAACGGGCAATCCACCAGGAGTTTCAGGCAGTCATGTCTGATCTCCTTATTTTGTCCAAACATAATGCATTTCATAGTAAACAGCGATTGCTCTCCCGGGATGCCTTTAGCAATTTGCAGAATGATTTCCTCTTGTTCTCTGAAATGAAGGGTGTGTATGATCAAATCCGTTTTCTGAATACTGAGGGGCAGGAAATTATCCGAGTCAATTCCCATCAAGGAAATTCAACCGCAGTACCTGAAAAGTTATTACAAAATAAGGGCAATCGTTACTACTTTTCAGAATCATTAAATATAAATCGAAAAATGGTTTATGTTTCTCCCCTTGATCTCAATATGGAGCGTGGAAAAATTGAGGAACCCCATAAACCGATGATTCGTTTCGGCACTCCTGTATTTAATGCACAAGATGAAAAGATTGGAGTAGTGCTACTCAATTATCTGGCTGAGCGTTTACTGGATAATTTTTCAAGTGCAGTGGCAAATATTGAAGACCATGTAGCAATCATGAACGTTGAAGGGTATTGGCTCAAACATCCTCAGTCAGAAATGGAATGGGGCTTTATGCTGAACCCTAAGAATAATATCATTAACGCACACCCTGAACCATGGAACAAGATTCTTTCTAAGGAACATGGCCAGTTTACAGGTGATGAAGGAATATTCACCTTCACTACAATTCACCTTTTCCACACACTGCGGCTGCATGATTCGCAAAGAGACGTAGAGAAAAAGCACTCAATAGAAAATGAATATCAGTGGAAGGTTGTTTCTCATGTAACCCCAGACAGTATTAGCGCTGCGAATAGATCAATATTGATTGCTCTGGCAAAAATTGCCACACCTGTCTTTTTATTGCTGATGGTGCTCAGTTGGGGGCTCTCCCTTGCCAGGATAAAAAATAAGCAGGCCAAGAAGTTACTTCAACATCAGGCCACCATTGATACGTTGACCGGTTTGCCCAACCGGCAACTGTTCCAGGATCGATTGTCACGTGCTCTGCTTCACAGCAAACGACTAGATACTCGGTTTGCTCTGCTTTTTATCGATCTCGATAAATTTAAGAATGTCAATGATACCCTGGGACATGCTGCAGGTGATCAGTTGCTCCGAGAAGTTTCAGAGCGAATTCAACAGGTGGTGCGTGCATCTGACACTGTTGCACGTTTAGGTGGTGATGAATTCACAGTCATTCTAAATGCTATTTTAGAAAATGGTGATATCGTCAGGATAGCACAGCTTATTGTTGAGACTCTAGCTGAACCTTTCTTGCTTAGTGGCAAAGAGGCAAATATTGGAGCAAGTATCGGTATTGCAGTATTTCCAGATCACGGTGTGGAGCAGACTTCCTTAATAAACAATGCTGATAGCGCTATGTATCAGGCCAAGCAGTCTGGACGTAACCGGTATTGTTTTTTTGAATGAATTATATTGGCATATCCAATATCTGCCTTTATCCAATTGTATTGACGTTGCCCCTACCACTGATATCATGGACATTTTTCCATGTGTTTTGCTGTTAGCGAAAAATAATAATGATTTACGATACTATTGACCCGTTTTGCGGTGCTTCATTTGGACTCTCCGGAGATCGCCGGTTAACGTGTCAGGAATAAGGTCTACATTATGTGGAAATGGGCCCCTCAAGAGATTCACCGAGATTGGCTCCATTTTAGCGTGACTGCCTGAAATTTGGTATATAGACAATATAGACAATATAGACAATATGGATAACACTATTCAAAAGCTTCAGAGAGAGAATGCAAATCTACAAAAGCAACTTGATGAACGCCATAACGATTCTACAAGGTTCCGACTCCTGCAACAGGTGTCCAAGGAACCTGTGGTTGAGGTGGATTCCAGTATTCATATATTATGGATAAATACTGCTGCCTCAAAAGTTTTTAAAACCACATATGAACAAATGATCGGGAAAAATGCTCTTGATTTTGTATCACCGGAACACAAAGAATTGGCCAAAGAAAGATCCTTGAATAATTATTCTACACCGTATGAGATCAACCTGCTCAAGAGTGACGGAACTGTTTTTCCCGGCATAATACACGGCACCAGCTTTAAAGACAAAAACAAAACAATACGGGTAATTGTGATACAGGATATCACTAGAGTAAAAGAGCAGCAGAAGGAACTGCAAAGAGCTTACGACGAACTTGACACATTTTTCACAAACAGCATGATAGGTGTCGTATTTCTTCGTAACGGTAGAATGATACACAAAATTAACCAAAGGCTGGCAGAAATTGTAGGCTACACACCCGAAGAATTGGTTGGACAGTCAGTTGTCATGGTTCACCCTTCAAAAGATTCTTATAAAGAATGGGGACAGAAATTTTACACATCACTAATCAATAGAGAAGTAAAAAATGCTGAGTTTCAGCTTAAACACAAAAATGGATCTCTTGTATGGGTAAATATCTCAGGAAAAGCGATAGATCGGAATTCCCCTCCGGATCTGAACAAGGGCGTTATATGGATTATTGACGATATTTCCCAACAGAAAGAGGCAGAAGAAAAACTTCGTGAAATGGCATTTGTCGATTTTCTGACAAAAGCGAATAACCGTAGATTCTTTATGCAGTTGGCCGAAAGAGAACTTGAGATACAAAAGCGGAATAAACAAAGCATATCGCTTTTGATGCTGGACATTGATCATTTTAAAAGAGTGAATGATATACATGGACATCAGGTTGGAGATGTCGCGTTAGTTGAATTTACAAAGATTTGTCAGAAAACACTGAGAGCAAAAGATATACTTGGTCGCATAGGCGGAGAGGAGTTTGCTGTACTCCTGCCAGATACAGAGAGCAGTTCCGCTATAGTCACTGCCGAAAGAATCAGGGCATCCATAGAATGTGAAACCAGGTCCTCAAATAGCGATTACCCTCCAATTTCTGTCAGCATAGGCATAGCAACCTCTAATGGTAAACTCCATCTTGGTGAACTCATTTCAATAGCTGATGACAATCTATATAAAGCAAAGACTACAGGAAGAAACAAGGTGGTGAGCCTCTAAAGTGTAGAAGTGTCAAGATGCATTCTTGACCAATCAATGTCTTCTTTTCATCGAATCAAATTTTGCCTATCCATTTTCGTTTTCAAGGATATCACTTTCTTTTTCGATTCAATTGTCATTCCATAACAAGTGATTATCTACTTCTCTAGCTATCCCCAGACTTCCATACATCGTGAGAAGCCAGAATTACATGTAACAGGCAATTTCGAACGATTTAATCTGAACGTTTCCAGCGTATGTTTGATGATCACTTTAGGAAGTTTGTTAGGCGAGACGCCCGATACCATGACAGGATCGTGTAATACCGAATAGAGATTTCCACTACCAATAAGAATGGACACACTGTTCCAAAAATTGGACCTTATTCTTGTTCGTTTACTTGGACGCATGTCATTGTCATTGCAACACTATATCTGATTACGTACAAAGCTCAGCCATTTTTGTCTGTCATTCCCACGGAGGCGGGAATCTAGAGGGGGAGCACGAAACTGGATCCCCGTCTCCGTGGGGAAGACACATCTGGTCACTTGTGATTCTTATATCTTATCAGAGTATTACGCCTCAAATATGTGACGTTGGCTGAGTTTTATACGTAATCAAAACAATATATAGAGAGACCTGTTTATTCGTTTTCCATAAATAATACTATAGATGTGCGGGTATATTAGGGGATAATATTACAAAAAATGAGAAGAAAGATACTATCTTCTTTCGTCGGTATTAACGGTGAGGAAGGTTAGGCTTCTTGATGCCCAAAACCCGGTATATGTAACCACTGCTCAACCTTTTTCAGGATCAGCATGGCACAGGATACCAACATCAGATAATAAAGCCCCACCATCATAAACACCTCAGTAAATCTGAAATATTCGGTGGCGATGGTATTCCCTTCACCGGTAAGTTCCATGCAGGTAACGATGTAAGCAAGAGAAGAATACTTTATAAGATAGATAATTTCATTGCCGCAGCCATGTAATGCACGCCTCATGGCCTGGGGGATGATTATCCAGAATACGGTTTGAAATGTAGAAAAACCTAGGGCCTGTGCCCCCAAATACTGACCTCGTTTAATAGAAAGCAAGGCCCCGCGCACATACTCAGACTGATACGCGCCACTGCACAGCATGAATCCGGTAACAGCAGCAGCATATGGGGAAAAATAAATCCCAAGGTTGGGTAAACCGTAGTAGAGAACAAACAATTGAATAACAAGCGGAGTACCACGAAAGAGAGCTGCATACCCATCACCTAATTTCCGAATAAATTTCGGTCCATAGGTACGGAGTGAGCCAGCAGCAATACCTATACAAATCCCACCAAGAGCGGAAGGAATGATAAGGGCAATACTCATGATCACGCCTTTATTTAAGGCTGGCAGAAGATCCTGATAGAATTGGGACAACTCCACTATCAACTTCCCCCTTCATCCAGATCCTTGAGTCTATCACAAAAACCTTGAGTCCGTGTCTGTTTCCCTGCACCAAGGAGTTCCTTAGGGCTTCCCTGCTCTGCAATGACCCCATTTTCCATGAATAGTACATTCTGAGCAAGACCAGATATCAGGCTGATCTGGTGTGTTGCCATAATCATGGTCATCCCCTTTGCAGCAAGGGCCTTAATAACCGCGATGACTTCTCCTACAAGTTCAGGATCTAAGGCTGAAGTGGGTTCATCCAATAACAAAACCTCCGGATCCATTGCAAGGGCTCTTGCGATGGCAACTCTTTGCTTTTGTCCCCCTGAAAGTTGTGCTGGGTACAGATCTGTTTTATCGCCAAGACCTACCTGCTCAAGCTCAAGCAGAGCACGTTTCTTTGCACTCACTTTACTGATATTTCTTACCTTCCGAAGAGCGATGGTGACATTATCCAGTGCCGTGAGATGGTCAAAGAGGTTAAATTCCTGGAAAATCATACCTACCCGCTGTCTCAGCTGGTAGAGCTCCTTTTTGTTTTGCAAGTTGATCACATTGCCATGAAGACTGATGGTTCCGGACTCTGGAGTAACCAGGTAATTGATACACTGAAGAAGTGTACTCTTCCCCCCGCCGGATGGGCCAATCAGTACCTTTATTTCGCTTTCTTCAAGGGTGAGACTCACGCCTTTTAGTATTACGTTATCACCAAAAGACTTATGTAAGCCATCCACTTCAAGAATTGTTTTTGCAGCTATCATGAATTTGTACCGTGATCGGAGTATCCTGGAATATGGAGACTTTTTTCGAGTTGTAATAGAAGCCGTACACCAAGCCAGGTGAGGACAAAATAAATAATTCCAGCGGTAATGTAGAGCGGTAGGTGTTGATAGGTTCTAGAGGCAACAAACTGGGTTCTTGCCATTATTTCCGGTGCACCTATAACAAAAGCAAGGGCAGAATCCTTTAAAATGATAGAGTATTCGTTGGACCACGCCGGTATAGACATACGCAGGGCCTGAGGCAAAACAATACTTTTAATAGCTTGCATATCGCTCATTCCAAGGGAAGATGCAGCTCGAAACTGTCCTCGTGGTAATGAGAGAATGGCCCCCTTGAAAATATTTGCCTGGTACGCTGCTGTTGTAAGCCCAAGAACGATTGCAACGGACATAAAAGCACTAAAGTTGAGACCAAGATAGGTAAATAGCCCGAAATAAAAAAGAAAGAGCAAGACCAGTACCGGGACACCCCGGAAAATCCAGAGATACACGTTTAACAGATAACGAAGCGGTCGCGGCCCATAGACAATGCCAACCGCAATACACACCCCCAGAACAAGCCCAAAGAGCATAGCACAGACGACAATACCCGCTGTAATAAAAGCTCCCTGGATTAAATAGGGAAAGGAATCAATAATAACTGTAAGGCTTGCGGGCATGACAGGTACACGAAGGTAAGAGGGAAGTATTTTCCACTCTTTTAGGTATCAGTGATACTAACAACCGGGCCGTCTTGCAAACAAGTAGACCCGGTGAGACGACTTACTTCGCCAGGTCGTACTTTTTAATCAATGCATCCCATTCAGGGGCTGCCATTAATTTTGCCAGAGCAGCATTCACTTTGGCAAGTAACTCAGGGTTATCTTTGCGAACGGCATAGCCGAATTCTTCAGAGTGCATTCCAAAATTACCAATCAGTTGAACGTCTTTTTTTGATGCAGCATCCTTGGCTGGAGCATCGTTCATAGCAGCCCCTGCGATTCTACCGTTGAGAATGTCTTCAACTGCTAAAGGAGATGAGTTATAGTAACGAAGGGTGAAATTCCAACCATTCTTCTCTTTTTCTTCTTTAAGCCATTTTGCCTCAGGAGTTCCTTGCTGAACTCCAAGGATTTGCTCCCCATTGAGAATTTCTTTAACAGTGAGGGCAGAATCTTTCTTCACTACCATCACCTGCTCAATAACCCAATAGGGGGTAGTAAAGTTTACCTTCTTGGAACGCTCTTCGGTAATACTCATACCAGAGGCAATGATATCAATTTTTTTGCTGAGCAGGCTCTGAATAATACCGGACCACTCGATTGGCTGATGGGTAACTTCTTCTCCCATCTCATTAGCAACCCACGCCATAGCCTCAACATCAAATCCACTAGGAACTCCAGTCTTATCAATATAGGCAAAAGGAGGATAGTTTGCATCAATCCCATTTACCAGTCCCTTTTTAGCAAAGACACTTGTCGCAAAAGACAGCCCAACTATACACAATAAAAGAATTATACCATTACGCATCATTTTTCCCTCAATTAACAGCAAAGTTTTAGGCACAACGCCCATAGTTCAACCCACGGAATACCGGATTGTATTACTTACTCACAGATGTCTGATATAAAGAAAAAAGGATAGTGTGTCAACGACATTTGATAGTATCAAATACTCATCAATCCTTCCTGGGGCTGACATTAGACCACTGCGTACAATTAATCTATTGAAATAGGTAACAAATGTCCAGATAGGAGAGCATCTTTCTTAGCGCTGACCACAATCGAGTAAATTGTCGATGGAATAGAAAATGGTACTGAAGCATTTGTCGGAATGCTGGAAATGTTATAATGGGGGAGGGCCGAAAGCGCCGATTAATACTGGTAAGGGATAGAGAATGAAAGAGTTTTCTGGTGAAGGTCTAGCTTTCAAGAAAAGTGCAAAGACAAATTTCTAATTATATGAAATTTTCTGGAACCATGTTTTAGTGAATAGTGATCCATTTTGGAGAGGGAATAGGAATCAGAAACAAAATTAAATCGAAGAATTTTATCACTATTCCTCCCTACCAAAAGAGAGCTCAAGTTATAGTCGCAATTTCTTATGCTTCTAGCATAGGTGTTATGTTTTAAGATTTTTTAAGAGTGGGAATTTGAAAATGTCAGAACTGGCAACTAAATACATTCGTAATATATTTTATTTGATCTGTATTTTCTGCACGACCGTAAGCCAGACAATGGCAAACGCAACGGTTGAGAATGAGACAGTGGGGACGAAATCAGCTGTAGTGCTGACAATGGAGGAACAGTCCTGGGTACGTGATCACCCCGTAATTCGTGCACGTGTTTCCAATGCCCCACCGTATCATTTTTGGGATCATGGACCAAAAGGTATCTCTGTAGAGTTATTAAACCACATTGCTGAACAAACAGGGCTTCGGGTGGAATACAAACATGATATAAGCTGGGCTGATGCCATAGAAAACATTCGTAACCACGAGGAACTGGATCTATTGTTGACAGCCACACGCTCACCGAAGCGGGAGGCATTTATGGCCTTTAGCAAGGATTACCTGAGATTACCATGGGTCATATTCACTCGCAAAGATAATCAGCGTAATATCTTCGCATTGGAAGATCTTTTTAACCTTACCATTGCCGTTGAAAAGGGCTTTCTTCTACAGACACGTCTTGCTAATGAGTTCCCACAAATAAAACAACTTTTGGTTGCCGATGCCGCTAAGGCCTTGCGAGCTGTCAGTGAAAATCGGGTGGATGCCTATATTGGCAACCTGACCATGGCCCAATATAATATCGTCCAGCAGGGGTTAAATAATCTCACTGTGGCGGCACCGGCCGACCTTGGTTATTCACGTATGGCTTTTGCAATACGTGATGACTGGTCTCAACTAGGTTCTATCATAGACAAAGGATTAGCCACCATTACCCCGGAAGAACAAAGTGCCATCAACCGCAAATACTTCACCGTTGAGGTTGGTTATGGTATCAACAAGTATCAGGTTGCCGGCTTGATTGGTGTTATCCTAGCTGCTGTCGGTCTGATGACTATCTTTATTGTCGTGCGAGGTAACCAACGATTAAAAAAAGAAATCGTTAAAAGAAAGAGGAGAGAGGAACAGTTAAAATTAAACGAAGATGTTTTGAAAGAATCTCTGAACAAGGAACAGCTGAGTGAATCGCTCTACCGTCAACTGTTCAATCACTCCAGTAGCGGAGTTGCCGTCTATGAAGCCATAGATAATGGTCAAGACTTTATCTTTAAGGATTTCAACAAGGCTGGTGAGGAAATGGATAATATCAGCCGTGAGACACTGCTCGGCCGTAAAGTGACGGAAGTTTTTCCAGGTATTTATGAATTTGGTCTACTTGATGTAATTCGTCAGGTTTGGCAGACTGGTGAAGCATCAATTTGTCCAGTGTCATACTATCAAGATAACACGATAAAGAGATGGCGGGAAAACAACATTTACAGGCTTCCCACTGGTGAAATCGTTGCTGTATATGATGATATTACAAAGCAAAAACAACTGGAAGCAGAAAATAAGTCCACTGAAATACGACTTCAGCAAGCACAAAAGCTGGAAGCCGTCGGAAATCTTGCGAGTGGAGTTGCCCATGACTTAAACAATATTCTTTCTGGGGTCGTTGGGTATCCTGAATTGCTGTTACGGACCTTACCCAAAGACAGTGAATTAAGGAAACCGCTTGAGGCTATTCATGATTCGGGACAAAGAGCAGCAACTGTGGTGGCAGATTTACTCACTGTTGCCAGGGGAGCAGCCAGTATCAGAGAAATTCACAATCTCAATGTCTTGATTGAGGAATACCTCATTTCTCCTGAATGTGAAGAGTTGAAGTCATTGTATCCAGATGTAATATTTCAAACCAAATTTGAGGCAAGCCACTCTGCTATTTCTTGTTCACCGGTTCATGTTAAAAAATGTCTCATGAACTTGGTAACCAATGCTGCTGAGGCTGTCGAAAAAGATGGAATTATCATGGTTTCTACTCATAATAAATATGTTGATAGTACTGTTGGAAGCAAACAACAGATGAAAACAGGGGAATATGTTGTAGCAAGTGTACGAGACACTGGTATGGGCGTTTCAGACACGGACTTGGAACATATTTTCGAACCGTTTTACTCAACAAAAGCAATGGGAAGAAGTGGCACTGGCCTTGGCTTAGCGATAGTGTGGAATACGATGCAGGATCATAATGGAAAAATATTAATAGATAGCAGTGAACAAGGAACACGTTTTCAGCTCTATTTCCCAAGGAGTGAACATGCAGTAATCGGTCAAGCTGAAAGCGACAAAATAGAAGGACTTACTGGAATCAATGAGCATATACTCGTAGTGGATGACGATCCTCAACTACGGGATTTAGCTAGTCAGATGTTGCAAATAATGGGGTACAAAGTTGATTCAGTCTGCTCCGGTGAATTGGCTCAGAAATTTGTAAAAGAAAATCCTGTTGACTTGATTGTAATGGACATGTTGATGGAACCAGGAATGAATGGACGTCAAACCTATGAGGAAATACTCAAACTATACCCCAATCAGAAAGCTATTGTAGCCAGTGGCTTTTCTGAGAGTGACGATATTAAAGCTGCTCTTAAGCTTGGTGCTAGTGGGTTTGTTGAAAAACCATACTCCATGGCCAAACTTGGACGAGCAGTAAAAGAGGCATTGAACAGCTAAATCTAGATAGAGTGTGAATAGCCAATGGTAAGCTATTCAATTTCATATGATTCTAAATAATTACATGCATACTGTATCTGCTTGATGAAAAAACGAGTAAAACTAGGTGTTTATGCTTGTCGGGGGCTCTTCCTCTTAAAATGCAATTATTTTCAAGAAAAGGGAAAAGATCAAAACCACTTCAAATAAGAACAACCGATAGATCATTTTGTTGAAGCGTATACCATTCAACTATGGAGAGGTTGAATGGTTTGAAGACGGTGAACTGTTTTATAGAGCCTGCGTCCCTGGAAAATAGCCGAAAAAGTTAATCCGATGATCAAGCCTATCCAGAAGCCCTCGGCGCCAGGTTCAATGGGACCGAAGCCAAAGGTTCCGATTGCGTAGCCCACAGGCAATCCTATTCCCCAATAGGCGAAGATCATCAGAACCATAGGTATCTTGGTGTCTTTGCACCCACGCAATGCACCGCAGCAGTTTACTTGTATGGCATCGGATAGCTGAAAAAGGGCAGCAAAGAACAGGAGGTGCACTGCTATCTTCCTTACCGCAATTTCCTTTGTATACAATAGAGTAATTGTATCTGCGCAGGTAATAATGAAAAGACAGGTCACACAGGCGAAACAGAGAGCAAGGAAAAGCCCTGTTTGGACAATTCTTTTCAATCTCACAGGCTGTTTCCTGCCTACAGAAAAACCTACTCGGATGCTTAGTGCCATGGAAAGGCTGAGAGGTATCATAAAAAGCAATGATGTAAAATTTAAGGCTATCTGGTGTGCAGAAACTATCTCTGCCCCAAACTTCGCAATAAGCAAGGAGATTATGGCGAAGATAGAAGACTCAACAAAAAGGGAAAGTCCGATGGGCATTCCTAAAGCTAGAAACTGTCCTATTGATTTCCAAATAGTCGGATCTAGCCGACGAAACAGATCAGTAACACCTTCAATCCTACTTTTTTGAAGAAGAAAAGCCATTGTTAGCATCATCGTAAACATTGAAATAGCAGTGGCCCATCCGCATCCAACTCCACCCATTGCCGGTAATCCCAGTTTCCCAAAAATAAGAACATAGTTGGCGACGATATTAACGGCTAGCCCACTAAAACCCGCCAGCACGGAAAGTCGGGCCATGGAAACACCTTCTCCACCACTGCGAAGAGCGAGAAAAATCCCAGCAAAAGGCATTCCCCAAGAGACGGCAAAAAGATAACGTTTTGCAGGAGAGGCAATCTCGGGGGATATCTGCAATATTTGAAACAGAGGTGCCAGTTGCCAGATAAGAATCATGCTGAGAATTCCGCATAGTAAACCAACGACAATACCCTGCTGGAGAGAATGGAATATATCTGCGGAATCTCTGCGGCCATGGGCCTGGGCTGCAAGAGGGGTCACGGCACTCAGAAGACCAACCAAAAAGAGAAAGATAGGGAAAAAAATGCTGGAACCTACTGCAACGGCTGCTAGATCCACAGGGCCAACTCTGCCAGCCATCACTGTGTCGACAAAACCCATACTAGTTTGGGACAACTGTGCAAGCAATATCGGGCCTGTCAGCTTGAGAAGCAGTGTAGCTTCATGACGAAATAGTTTTTTTTTGTTCACATCACACTCTATTTGAAATATTTTAAATATGAAAGTCATATTGAGCAAGTTACCAATAGGAAGTCAAGCTTGGAAAACGTATCGAAGAAAATTAGTTTCAAGCACTTACTATATTTTCTCTGATTACGTATGAAACTGCTTTAATGGAGTCCTTATTGAAGCAGGGGACAAGCTCATTATTGATTTCGGTTTAACGAGTGCAAGGTGGCAAGTTCTTGACAGTTTCATGGATGGGCCAATTGCAGTCGCTGAGATTGCTTGAAGAATGGGATTGTCTCGGCAAAATGTTCATAGGACCTCAAACCGTCCCTCTAATGTTTTGATTTAATACCTGGAAAGCACCTTCTTTTATACATTTAAACACCGTTGATTGTTCTCTTTCCGTTGAATTTTGTATTTAAAAACTATAGAGTAATATATGAATACTTCAATTGTTACCTGAAGGCTTACTCATGAGCTCGATCGGTCATCTTCCTAGAGACCTATTAAAGGGTATAATAATATGACGAAACGGTTTTCTTTTTTCTGCCTGTTCTTTTTCACCTCTGTTCTTTGTCAGTGGAGCAACACCTTCGCTGAGAGTGATCCCAAAAATAGTATTGGAAATTCCTTTTACGGTACAATTCAACTGAATGAAGAAGAAGAGAACTGGATTGAGCAAAAACATGTGGTGCGAGCCCGCGTTGGCGAGAACCCTCCGCTGCATTTTTACGATGGGCAAAATCGCGGGATTTGCGTTGAATATCTAGACCTGATAGCCGAGGTAGTTGGGTTTCAAGTAGAATATGTTCATGGTATTCCATGGACCGATGCACTGGAGAATATTAAGAAACAGGATACTGTTGATCTCCTGCTAACAGCAAAGAACGTGAAAGAGCGTCGGCCGTACATGCGGTTTAGTGATGACTACCTTTTTATGCCATGGGTTATTGTTAGCCGTACAGATAGTGACTTTATCAGCTCAATTGATGACCTGACTGGAAAAACTGTCGCCGTAGAAAAAGGCTACGTTATGCAAAGCAGATTGATGGCTGAATTTCCGAGCATCAACCTTCTTGTGAAAAATAGCACGATGGAGGCACTACAAGCAGTAGCTTCCAGTGAAGCCGACGCATATATCGGTAATCTTGCCATCTCAACCTATATTATTAACAAACATAATCTCACCAACCTGAAGGTGGCCAGTCCGGCACCGTTTGACAATCATAACCAGGCCTTTGTGGTGCGAAACGATTGGCCTGAGTTAGTGAGTATTTTAAATAAGGCAATTATAGCTACCTCCGCCAGCGAGCTTCCACGGCTTCGCAACAAATGGTTTAATGTTCAATTTGAATACGGATTATCTAAAACTGTTTTTTTCAAGTGGATAACCATTGTCATAGGGATCTGTTCACTTATCCTAATATTTTTTGCCACCTGGACCTTCAGTTTGCGTGTTCAAATAGCAAAAAGAAAGAAAGCTGAAGAAGATCTGCGAGAGAGTAAAGAAAAACTGCGTCTTATCATCGATACATCTCCTATTGGAATATGCACTGTTGACTCCCTTGGAGACTTTATCACGACAAATTCGGCATATGAAAAGGTGCTGGGGTACACCAAAGAAGAACTCAAGGGGCTTTCATTTTATGATGTAACTCACCCAGATAATCGGCCCAAGAACAAAGAACTCTTTCAAAAAATGTTCGATATGGATTCCGTTGGTTTCCATATGGAGAAAGTATATATCAAAAAAGATGGCAGCTCTATCAATGTGAATGTGCATGCCACAGCGGTTAAAGGTAACGGAAATATACGATTCGGAACTGCATTTGTAGAAGATATTACTGAGATTAAACAGGCAGAAGCAGAAAAGGAAAAACTCGAAAAACAACTCCAACAATCACAGAAGATGGAGGCCATCGGAACTCTGGCAGGCGGTATTGCTCATGATTTTAACAATATTCTCTCGGCCATTCTGGGGTATTCGCAATTTGTCAAAGAAGATCTTCCCGACGGCAGTCCTGCTAACAAAGATATTGATATGGTTATCCAGTCAAGCATCAGGGCTACTGAGCTTGTTAAACAGATTCTCACCTTCAGTCGTAAAACTGAGCATCAGCGGCAACCCCTTACTCCGCATCTAATTATCAAAGAAGTACTTCAGATGCTGCGATCTACGTTACCGTCCACTATTGAAATAAAACAGGATATCGACAAAGAATGTGGAAAAATTGAAGCAGATCCGACAAATATCCATCAGATCACTGTCAATCTCTGCTTTAATGCTCTCCACGCCATGGAGTCGCAAAAGGGAACGTTGACAATAAAGCTGTTTCGCGAAGATCTTGAGGATGAAGACGTTGAAGCCTACGAGAATGTTGTTGCCGGTTCCTTTGTTGTGCTTTCGGTTAGTGACACTGGTCACGGCATGGATACAAAAACCATGAAGAGAGTTTTTGAACCCTATTTCACCACCAAAGAGATAGGAGAAGGTTCTGGTCTCGGCCTTGCTGTTATTCACGGCATAGTCCAGGATTGCAAAGGATTCGTCAGGGTTGTGAGCAATCCGGACCAGGGGAGCACCTTTTCTGTCTATTTCCCTTTATTGGAGGAAAGCATGATCGATAAAGATGATTACGTAACACCTCAAAAAAATGAAGTAGCATTACCTCAGGGCAGAGGGCGGATTATCGTTGTTGATGACGAGGAACTACTGGTCCGGGTAAACAAAAGACGCTTGGAGTCTGCCGGGTACACAGTCACCGTCACAACTAACAGCGAAGAAGCCCTGGAGAAAATACGTGCCCATCCGGAACAGTTTGATCTGCTTATTACGGATCAGACCATGCCGAAGATGAGCGGCGTGGAACTGACCCGCGAAGTGCATAAAATAAAACCTGACATGCCTGTTATCATGTCCACCGGTCACAGCGATTTGGTAACAAAGGAAGAGGCACTGAAGATGGGGATCAGTAAATATGTGGTCAAACCGATTCAGGGCAATGAGCTTATCGATGCTGTAGGAGACGTACTTGATGAATAATGAGCAACCTCTGTTCAGGCTGACAATGATAAAGTCTGCAATTTTAAACAATCCTTAACCATTACACGACTACTGTACATCGCTCACTCTCCTCAAAGAGACAGGAAGCACCTTTCGTGGGAGTATAATGCCACATTGAATAGCTTCGTGTGGCAATGTTCAATTTAACACTGTTAGTTGCTGAGATTAGGTGATCAGGGCGTATACGTAACACGTCCAGGTTTGCTTCAATGCTTAGCCTTGCCAATGGTATCCTCTAAAGTCCCGGTATAAAATTCTGTCAAAAACATTCCAGGTGTGATTGAATAAATCTGGCGGAGTTTATTTGAGAAGAATCATTAGTATTGTTAAAGAATTGGAAATTTGAGAATTATGGCGGTTTATATATTCCGATTATTCTTTGCACAGGATACAGTAGTATAATCGACGAACATTCAGCAAAAGCTCTTGGCATAAAAGAGTTTGTGTTAAAACCTCTCACAAAAGGTGTGATTTCTAAATTGATTCGGAAATTGCTGGATGTTTCGTGACAACAGGAATCTATTAGAAAACAGATTAAAACATAGGCATAATCGGGTAGCCCGGGGGGGGCTCCCCCAGACCTCACAACACCCTATAGATCAGTTGGTCCGGATTACAACTCTTTTTCTGTTCTGCTCACGGCCATCTTACCGGTAACACCCATATAAATAGCGATAAGAGTGACAACAACACCGAGCCAATTGGTAAGATCCGTTGGGCGGTGAAAGATGAGTACGTCCCATATAAATGAGAGGGTCGGTTGCAGAAGCAGGGCCAGCCCTGTAAGTGATACTGGAATTTTGGGCATTGCTGTAGCGATGAGAATCCAACCTACGGTTTGACTGGAGAGACCAAGGCCGAGAAGGGCCAGTAAGCTTTGCTGATCGGGAATGGTAAACGAATCACCAGTGTAGATCATTTTGAGGCCTAGATAGACTGCGGTGGCCAGGGAAACCAGCATGAGAAGTAGGAAGAATGATTGACCACGTTCTTGTTGGATTTTACGTAAGGTGAATAGGAAGATTGTGTAGCAAAACGCGGTCAATAAGCCGAAAAAAATTCCAGTTTTATACTGAACTGTAAGACTTTCCCAGTCACCGCCAACTATAAAATATATTCCTGATATGGCAAGAGGGATCGCGATCAGAAGTCTCAATTTTGCAGATTCCCCAAGGAAGATAATACCAACAGCTGCAAGGAGGAATACCTGGAAATTGCCAATCAGGGTCGCGAGTCCAGGGCCTATATAGAAAATGGATTGGTGCCAAAAGAATAGATCGAGGGCAAAGGTAAGACCACAAAACGCTATCAGCATGAGCTGTTTAAAGCCTGGGACGTTGAACTCGCGTTTAATCATGACACCTAAAAACAGAAAAACGGCACCAAACCCAACCCGGTAAAATCCTGACGCCGTAGGAGAAACATGCGCAAGTTTTACAAAAACACCTGAGAAACTGATAAGGAAAGCGCCGCACAAAACATGGAAAATAGGAGAATATTGGTTTGTTGTGTATGCCATAGGAAATTTTAGTTAAAGAAGATGGTAAGCTGAACAGATTCTATGATGAATCATATATCTCATCTGTGCAATGGTTGCACTCCAATCTTTGGAGTTGGCATTTTTTGAGTATTCCAGAGCAATCCGGACACCCATTCCACGCGAAAGCGGACAGTGAT
>CAZDJE010000055.1:0-25431 GCA_964505715.1 uncultured Desulfocapsa sp.
AAATCCATTCTTGCTCTGTAATAACCTAAGTGCTCACAACAAATCCCTTCAGAAAACCCAAAAAACATCTTCCTTCTCAAAAAATAAACCTCTTGACGAAAGAATCGAACTAAATTTTATCCTATATTACTAACAACTTACATTCACTCCACTTTAAAACTATGCGATTACAATTAGTTATAAATGGGGCTTTTAAAAGTGCATTATTTTGGGTACTACTCATCGGATACGAAGCAAGAAGGCATTCTTTGCCACAGTTGATAGTGCCCTTCAAGAAATTATTCATTTAGAGGAGGCGTCCTCTTTTGTATTCAGGGTGATAAGAATTTGCTTTCCGTCAGAAAAAAACAAAAGAGAAAAATACCTTCTAATACTGATCTCAAACGGCAATATCAAGATACGGCATCCCCCAAGAACCCTTTATCACGTCGACTGTTGTGACAAGTGGCGCCCCAAAACTATTTTTTGAGATCTATTTCGTGTTCAAAGGTAATTTGAAATAGTACTTCAGGATTAGTAGAAATGAATGTTAACTTATGGAGAGAAACTGAAGCTCAGGTTCCAGCGTTTTGACACGACTCTCCCAAAGGGGGCATTGTTTTCGAATACATTCCTTGTTTCTTTTATACTGTGAACAATGAAGTGGTGCTTCTGCCACCATGGGAACCAACAACATTTCCGCAGACAACCGTGCTGTTTCAGTGAGTGCCAGCCAGGTTTCCCGCTGGCAACAGCGGCCACCGCGATACTCTGCGATTCCCTTTAAAATTTTTGCACTGAAAGCCTGGGCCGTCTGTCTGGGTGCCGGGGTAAGAGGTGTAGCTGCAAAAATAGTTGAAACGGCTATTCCTGCACCAATGGCGGCCCCGCACGCACCCCAGAACCCACACACTCCACCGGGGATATCAGCACCACGGTTGATGCCCGTAAGGATTGCTTCTTCTTTGATATCTCCCCCGGAGTTTCGATAGCAGGCAAGGATAATTCCAGGGATCATGGCATGATGTTCAGGACCATGCATGGGGATTGCCGGATGGCTACGGATTAATTGCAGCAGAGCTATCATATCACGCTCTTCTGTTCCACTACAGATGGTTTTAATCACCTCAATCCCATTTTCCCGATGGCAGGAGTCACAGACAAAGTGTTCCTGATCGCAGCATCCATTGGCCGGAAAGTTTCGTCCGCAGTAGCTGCAGGACATCTCCCGAACATCCGTGAAATAATGAAGATCACTGCCACAGACCATACACCCCTCTGTTTTTCGTGCTGTTGCAGCAGCATCATCTTCGGAGTCATCACAACAACTACTCCCTTCCGAACTACAACAACTGCTCTCCATATCGCTGATTTCAGCTTGAGGAGAACAGCATGAATTTTCCATCACGATATTGGTCACAGCTCCCACCTGATCGAGGACAAAGACCGAATCATCGAGCAGAGCCACTTCCTGACGCGAAATGGCTGTGCGCCGTCCCTTCACCAGAAGAGTACCGAACTCGCTATAGACTGCGCCAAAAGGACCGCGATAAATCACATCCACCACTTCATCCAGTACAAGAACAGGGCGGAACGCTTCGTAGGTAAGAGAATAAAAGTCCATATTCTCGACCCGACGGTAGGGAAAACGTTTTACAAAGCGAATGGCAGAAAATCCTGCTGCCTCCATCATGGCAACGAGCTCTTCCTGCTGCATGGCTCCACCAAGGCATTCACCACGATACCGTACATTATTTTTCAGAGTGGCAGGAATTGCCGTATCGGTCACAATATCAGAGACCACTAGCCGCCCACCCGGTTTTAACACACGCAGGATCTCCTGGTAGGTCATGCGTTTATCTGGACTCAAATTAATCACACAGTTGGAGATCACCACATCAGCTATTCCATCATCCAGTGGAATTTGCTCAAGAAATCCTTTTTTGAATTCCACATTACTGAATCCAAGCCGCTCCGCGACCTCAGCCCGTGAATCATTGGCAAGTTTCAGCATTTCATCTGTCATATCAATACCGTAGACCTGACCACTTTTGCCAACGGAGGCTGAAGCCATAAAACATTCAATGCCGGAACCGGAGCCAAGATCCACCAGGGTTTCCCCCTCTCTAGGAGCACCATCGGTCACCGGACTACCGCACCCGTAGGAGTGCTTTTTCGTCTTCTCGGATATAAAATCCGCCTCCGCCTGAGCTGGAGCCAGTGGATTATGGATATCTTCCTTCGCAACAAGTGCCGCTTCACCGTAAAACTCACGTACAGAGGCGTGCCCTGTATCAGAAGCGAGCGAAATAAGACAGTTGCAATGGGTGAGAGCGACCTCAGTCCCCTCATCCTCTCCATCCGGACAGTCGTAACGGACATCTCCCATTCGTAACAGGATCCCCTGCTCGTCTGGCCGCTTATAGATGCGACTCTGTTCCTTAATCAACTGCAGAGCTATGCTGTTATAAATGGGTACATAGGGATCATGCCCTACCCAGTCACGCCCTGACATAAAACTATGATCAATATCCCCCCCTCCCACCAGAAATTTCAGGGGATTATCTGAGTACTCAGGAGAATCAATCAAGCTAGCCCGACGCAAGCCATTAAGAACAGAACTTGTTTTCCACACTTCCTCCAGTCCCTGCGTCAGATTCCCGCAGGCAGCATCTTTCATAGCCACCAGAGCAGGAGAAGGATACACGATGCCATCCGGCCCCACTGCTACGGATTCCCAACCAGTGTTAGAGAGATCATAGCGAGTACCGGGAGTCGAAAAGACTTGGCTGCGCAGACTCTCCACATTATCCACGGTAAGCCCTAGTTCAGAAGCCCGCTGCCAGGCAGCAAGTAGGTGTGGAAAAATAATATCAGGAGTAATAAACTGCTCCTGGCTCCCCTTTCCCCGAACAAAATGATAGAGAAGGTGAATGGACGCAGCACCAAGTTCGGATGCAAGCTCAACAAGACGCAGCAGATCATCTATGTTTTCACGGCTGATTGCCACGGAAAGAGTAAAGGCAACACCTGCAGCCTTCAGGCTCTTCAGGTTCTGCAGTAGTTTATGATAACTACCCTTTCCCCGAATTCTATCATGGCTTTTTTCCAAGCCGTCAAGACTGACCTGAATATGAAGTCTGTCAAGAGTGCTGAGTTCTGCCGCAAACGGCTCCAGTAGCATACCATTGGTCAATACAGCCGCATGTACATCTTTATTTTGGTTCAAGAGTTGAGACAGAAAAGGCAGGAAATCAGGATAGAGAAAAGGCTCTCCTCCGGTAAAAGAAAACAGGCGACAACCAAGTTCAATCGCCTCTCCCACTGCACTCTCTAGAAGCTCCGGTGCAAGCATCCGTGTTTTAGCAGGAGATGCAGCAAAGAGGCAATGACGACAACTGAGATTGCAGTTATCCGTGATATGAAACCAGCACTCCTTCAGCTGCCCTAGACTAAGTGCCGAGTCCCGACCAGCATAAGGATGCAGCGGTTCCACCCCAAAAGCAGATTCAAGCAAATTCTTTCGATAGAACTGTGTGGCACCTACCGTTTCAGAACAGAGCAACTGATCCGTTTCTCTTGAAACAACGATCCAGTCAGGAATCTCCGGCTGCACATACAGCACATGTTCCTCAAGTACAATCCGTTGCCATCCCTCTATTGCTCTCTGCTTTTGAGTGTCCATCTTCAATCACCAATCACACTTCACTACCGGGAAGCGGTGGAGGTCCCTGTTCTATAGCAACCTTTCCATTCTGCATCCGTTCCTCATAGACGGCAAGTAGTAAAAAGGTAGCAAGAGGCTGGGCGAAAAGAATTGCCAGAGGAATGGAACCGCCAACTGACATAATCACCAGATAGAGAACCATCAAGACGATTTGATCTCCCAACGGCTTGCTCACAGCCATTTTCCACGATTCTTTTATCGCCTCAAAAAGCCCCATTTCCCTATCTGTCATCAGAGGAATCATATAAATAGTCGCAAATATCAGAAAGGCAATCACCAGAAGGCCTGGAAGTATCAGCAGCAGAAAGCCAAAGAATGTGGCAAGAGCCGCCAAAATACCAAAGGCGAGCAGTGGAAAAAAGAGACGCATATGCGAAAAGAGATCACCGATCTTCGGTTCACGGCCATCACGCAACGCCAGAAGCAGAGAGTAGGTAAAACCTGCGGTGGTTACGGGTGCCAAAATACCAAGACTCAGAGTCACTGCAACCATCTGCACAAGTGTCAGTAAAATAACCGGTACAATAAACTGCAGAGTTGTTTCCCACGCCGTTTTTAAATGCTCCTTAAAATCCATGCTTATTCCTTTTATTTTTAGTGATTTTCAGAACGATTCCAACGTACTCCCAAGATCGTTCCTGATTAGAGCGACAGCTTCATTTAGATTTTGAAATGCAGCTATCTGTGAATACTTCTCAAAAGGTATATTGTTTTAATACAAAGCTTCCAGAGCTTCAACCAAACTCGACACCGCTACAATTTCAAGTCCCTTAATCGAACGCTGTGGAGCATTTGCCTTAGGGATCACGGCCCGGCGGAACCCATGCTTTGCCGCCTCCTTCAATCGAGCCTCTCCATTGGCCACCGGACGTATTTCACCGGAAAGCCCAATTTCACCAAAAAAGAGTGCATCCTGTGGAATAACTCTATCCTGGAGGCTGGAAACTATCCCAACCATTGCTGCAAGATCGGAACTCGTCTCATAGACCCGAATACCACCCACCACATTGACGTATACCTCGTCACTGGCCGTAGCCAATCCGCCATGCTTAGCGAGCACAGCAAGCAACATGGCAATCCTGTTCTGATCCATTCCAACTGCCAGACGTCTTGGATTTCCCGACTGACACTCGGTGACCAGCGCCTGAATCTCAACCAGCAAGGGACGGGTCCCCTCCCAGACAACGGTTACCGCGCTCCCTGACGAGGGCGTTCCTGATCGTGAAAGAAACATAGCCGACGGATTTTTCACCTCTTTTAATCCCCGGTCGGTCATGGCAAAAAATCCAAGTTCGCCCACACTGCCAAAGCGATTTTTATCGGCTCGTAAAATACGATACCTAGCATCATCGGTTGAAGAGAGAACCACCTGAGCATCCACAATATGGCTCAGAGTCATGGGGCCAGCAAGAGAATGATCCTTGGTTACATGGCCAACCATAAAGACTGAGGTATTTGTCTCTTTAGCGTACCGGGTAAGGATTGCAGCTGATTCACGTACCTGGGAAATAGAGCCTGGAGCCGAATCGGAGGAACTGGAGTGGACAACCTGGATGGAATCAATAACCACCAGTTGCGGCTCTTCATTATCCATCACCTTACAAATCTCTTCAACGGAGGTTTCAGCAAGCATCTTGATATTATCCGCAGGCAGTTCAAGCCTGTCTGCACGCTCTGCTATCTGCTGTGGAGATTCCTCGCCGGAAACATAGAGTACAGGAACCCCAGCCAGTGCACTTTTGGCGAGCGCCTGCAAAAGAAGAGTTGATTTACCAGCTCCGGGAGCACCGCCAATCAGGACCACCGATCCGCACACTACCCCCTGGCCGAGTACACGATCAAATTCGGAAATGCCGGTTGAAAGCCGCTCCGCCCTGCTTCGATCCACCTCTGAAAGGAGCTGTACCGTAGATCGTTTCCCGCTGTATCCAGTGGCTCGCCTTCCCACGGGACTCTTTCCCAGGCGTACCTCTTTAACGGTATTCCACTCCTTGCAAGCACTGCATTGACCTAACCAGCGACTGAAATCAGCACCACAATCGGTGCACACATATGCTGTTTCCTTTTTTTTAGCCATTTTTTCCCCACTACTGATCACGATATTTTACACTGAGAGGACTTTAGCACAGTCCAGTCATATAAAAAACCTGATTTCGTGAACATTTGATGCCTTGTAGCCCGCCGTCATAAAAACAAATGTTTCGTTATGGAATCAGGGAAAAGAGGAGATCCCCCTTTACTCAAGCCGTTAGAAGTCCTATTATCTGCTCCATGAAAAAAAATACAACAGCTGTTACCAAATGGATTCCACTTTCTTATTCTCTGGCATTTCTTCTGCGCTCTAAACGATTAATGGCCTGGAGTGCCATTCTTATTCTAGTCACCATAGTCTTTACCTGGGGCGGGTACCTTTTAACCGTCGACTTTGTGGACGGCTTGACCGGAAACTTCTTTTTAAGTCAACCGGAAGCTGTTGGTATATGGGGATGGACAAAATATCTGGGATGGGAAATTGTGCACTGGGGCTTTCTTATTATTAGCAGGGTCGTGTCATTCTATCTGGCATTTTTAATTGCCTACAGTCTCTCGGCCCCGGGATATGTTTTTCTCTCCACTGCGACGGAAAAGAAACACGCAGGAGAATATTTTGAACCCGACGCAGCTCTGAACATCAAAGGATTACTCATTGATCTGTGGGAAGGAATAAAAATTGGAATGTTCGGGGTACTTGTTACCATTGCAGCCCTATCGGCCAATATACTCCCGGGAATAGGACAGGTGATTGCACTGCTGCTTTACAGCTATTATTCGGCACTGATGTTTGTGGATTACCCAAGTTCCCGCAAACGCTGGAGCCTTAAACAAAAAATTAACTGGATCAAAACACATAATCGTCAATCACTTCGTCTGGGAATTTTTCCGGCACTGATCAGCCTGATACCAATATTGAATATTTTCCTTATCGCCATGATTTTTCCGTTGATGACGGTGCACACGACGCTTAACTTTGCCGCTATCGAAAAGGATAGAAAGGATAGAAAAGATGTAACTATTCAGCGAGGGTGACAATTTACCCTTAGCACTGAACGCGCGCCGAAGGAAGTACTCTTGAGCTGTAACTGTTCAATAGTTACAAAAGAATAACGGGATCAGCAGGCACCCTGAGCTACAGGCATAGCAGGAACAGGAATAGTACGTTTTGGTTTTGCAAGCTTAACCGTCCTGCCTCCCTGGGCAACGAGTGTATAACAGGCAAGCGGTTCCATACGATTTTTCATTTTTAACTCTTGTCTGGTATTGCTGGGTAATTTTTTGGGAAGGTGGAGACAGGTTCTCTCACCAATAACGATCTCTTGTCCGGCTGCATGAGCCTCCAACCGTGCGGCAGTGTTCACAGTGTCGCCAATAACCGTATAATCCTGTCTGTTTTCAGATCCCACACTGGCCAAAATTGCACTTCCGGTATTGATTCCAATCCCAATCTTAAAAACAGGCAAGCCCTCTTGGGCACGTTTCTTCATAAGCACCCTGGTGGCCTTCTGCATCTCAAGTGCGGCTCGTACAGCTGATCTTGCGCCATTTCGCTCATTGGAAATATGGCCAAATACAGCCATAATTTGATCTCCGACAAACTTATCGAGCATTCCGTTATGTTTAAACAGAATATCAATCATAATAGAGAAATATTCATTAAGCATGGCAACCACATCTTCGGGTTCCATATGCTCGGACAGTGCAGTAAAAAAACGGATATCAGCAAACATTATGGTGACATCTTTTCTCTCATTCTTTAACAACTGACCATCCCGCGAAACCATTAATTTTTCAACAAGATCTTTTCCCACGTAGCGGCACAGCTGGTTACGCAGCCGGTTTTCTTGCTCCAGATGTTCATAGGATTCCGACAGATCACTGGCAAATGCCTGAAGCTGAAAACTCCGACTCTGTATGTCACGATTGGCACGATTCAGCTGTTCTACAACCGTATTAAAGTTCGTGGCAATATCGTGCAGCTCCCCTTCAACATTAATATCGAGGGGCCCAGGAAGTTCCCCGGACTCTGGTATTGCAGTCTTTTGGGCCAATGTCTGCATCTGATCGGAAGATTTTCGCAACATGGTAAAGCCCATAAGCATACTCATAAGAACAAGAGCGGCACCAAAAATGATCAATGTGGGAGGAACCGTCGCCTGAATTGTAAAGAGGTAGACGGCTGAAAGAAACGGAAGGATGCCAATTAAAGCCAGGCTCACTTTAATTTTTCTGTAAAAACTAATATTTTTATTTTTCAATGTCTTCATTTTTATCACTGACAAACATTTCCCAACAGGACTCCAGATTCTTTCGGATATCACAAAAATAGACTCCTCTTAATAGTAAGGTCACGTCCGAAAAACAAGTTAAAAATAATTCGTCAAAGACTCTCTCGACCGAATCAACTGCAAAATTAAATCAATTCCTCCAGTTGATTCCTGACAATCTGGGTGTTCACAAAAGAGACTCGCTAGGACGGAAAATAATCAGAAGGGAAACTTTGGTTTATTAAGTAATTTCTTTGATTGTTCCTTCCTTCCTTCCATAATTTTTTGAAGCTGGATACCTTCCGCTTTTGCCTGACGCAGCTGATCCTTCAACTGCTCCTGGTCCACTACTTTTTCCGCCTCCTGCAGCTGTTTCTCAAGTCCTTCTATTTCTTTCTGGCTTTTATATAAATCTCTGGCTAATGCTGGTAAATACATTGTAAGTCCCTATTTCAATTTAGAAAAACACTTGCGTTTTTATTAAACATATGTTCACTATACTAGTGACGGTTCTATATTCTTTCCATAATTTCATCCTCAGAAGGAGATACCATGGCTGACTATCTATTTATTTTGCATACCGACGACAATGAAAAAGCAACGCGCTGCTTTCAGTTTTCAAAGATTGCCCATGAAAAAGGGCATACGGTCAACATTTTTTTGGTGGACGATGGCGTTGAATGGGCTGTGAAAACAAAGGATGGAACAGTTAAAACCACCACGGGTGATTGTGCAGCAGACTATATCCCCTACCTTGAAGAAAATGGAGTGACCAGCGGTGTTTGTACTCCATGTGCAAAGGGAAGAAGTCTTGATGGAACCACATTCCTTGGCAATATGAAGATGGATACAGGTGGCAACCTGATTGATATGGCAGCAACTGCCAGTGTCTTTAACTTCTGATACCGCGATTTTTAAAGAGCAATGCTTCCATAATTCACAAAACTGGAATCATTGCTCTTTGAGTGACTCCACCATCTGAGGCGCCCAGAAAACGACTGCGCGCGTCTCAACTTCATGCCAGAACCCGGGACCATCCCACTCTTTTACCTGATCGTTATAGCCCTGATGCATAATTTTAAGGGTTATTTTATCCGCATCCTCCAGCTGACTTTCTTCAAACTGGCGGGCTCCCTGTACGGGAGTCTGGCCCAGATAGACCCATTTCCCCTGACAGGGAATATCTTCACCAATCACCTGGTAAAGCACATGGGCTCCCTTGGGTATAGAGTTGATCTTAAAATTAACAGTTTTCTTATTTGAACAGCCAGATAAAAAAGCAAGTGCAATACATACAACCGCCAGGCAATACAAATTTCCAATCCTTATTCCCTGCATCTTTTAGTTCCTTTTTTTGAGTTCAATCGTTATAGGCTGTGGTTCCTGAGTTGCATCATCCTTTGTTTTATGACGTAACTGAACCCAGAATGAGGTAATCTCTTCAACATACCCAATCTTACGCAACTCCACCGTCGCATTCTTCACTTCTTCATCCTTACTCTGCCAAGTGACCAGAAGAGGAGTCATACCGAGATGGGTGTCATCCTTCAGGTTGATTACTTCCGCCCCTGGAGGTATGGAATCAATCTTCACAACTCCATATTTTGTCTGGCTACATGCTGTTAGTGATCCCAATGCCAGTAAAACTCCAAGATGTAAAACATACTTCCGAATAGAACGGGCATAGATCATATTTTTCTCACTTTTTTTATCAATTATGAATGATTCCTTCCTGAACAACGGAAAAGGTCCTGTCTATATCACTTTATTATTACCTTTTCAAATGCTAACGGGTCAAGGTAAATCGGATTTTACTCACCAAAGCTTGGTCCACGAACGCAGTCTGTTTCTTCCATCTCCCTCCGACCACTGAAAAAGCAAATAAATCTATTTATATGCCTGCATAATTATTTCTTTCTCTCAAGAGTTCCATTCCCCCCTGTGCGTATGAGTAAAAAGGTGAGTTTTTATTTACAAGCGATATGTTTTAGTGTACATAACGAGAATGGGACGCAAGGGAAAAAACAAAAAAGTATCTCCTCCTGGCTGGTATGGCCGTATCTGGCTTGAAGGTGGAGAGGGTACATTTATCGGTTTTGGCCGGGCGGTACTTCTTGAAAAAATCAGGGATCACGGCTCAATCAGTAAGGCTGCCAAAGAGATGGAAATGTCCTACAAACATGCCTGGAAACTGGTGGAATCCATGAACCGCCAGGCTGGCAGTCCGGTTGTTGTGACAAGTCGTGGAGGTAGTAATGGAGGAGGAACAGTGATTACAGAGACCGGTATTGAACTCCTTGCCCTATTCTGGCGGGTGCAGGTAAAACTTGAGCAATTCCTCGACGAAGAGAGCCGTAACTGGCTAAAAAGCAGACCATGAGTAGCGCATTGGTATCCATTGCACTCATTGTGCTGCTTAATTTCCTTCCCGGCATATCCGGAGCGACACAAGAGAACCTCTTTATTGCATCCGCTACTAATTTTATTCGTCCTCTAGAAGAACTGACAGAATACTATACCGAACATCACGGTACTACTGTTACACTGAGCTATGGATCTTCGGGGAAACTCTATGCCCAGTTACTCCATGGTGCCCCCTATGACATCTTTCTTTCTGCAGACAAAAAGCGCCCAGCCCTTCTTTATAAACAGGGTGTATGTGAAGCCCCTTTCAAGTATGCAACGGGACGTGTGGTACTCTGGAGTGCCACGCATAAAAAGAACAAAACAAAGAACTGGAAGGAGGTTCTGACTCAAACGAAGGGGAAGGTTGCCATCAGCAATACAGAAACTGCTCCCTACGGAGAAGTCCCGCTTCGAGCGCTGCAGAGCAGTGGTTTACTGCAAGCGCTGCAATCACGTCTTATTTTTGGGCAATCCGTGGGCCAAACCTTCCTCTTTATTCGATCTGGTGCAGCTCCTCTTGGATTTATTGCCCTCTCTCAGGCACTCTCCCCCGAAGGAATGCAGGGAACCTACTGGCCCATAACTGAAAGCGACAGCATTGAACAGTGGGGCTGTGTCCCGCACTCCGCCAGCAACAAACAGGAAAGTCATAATTTACAGGAATATCTGACAGGACAGCAAGCTCAAACGATTATCCACAAACATGGGTACCGGTAAATGGACTACACGCCGCTTCTTCTCTCCCTACAACTTGCTGCTGTTACAACATTTTTCCTTCTGATCTTCGCCGCACCTCTTGCCTATATACTGGTTTTTCATCCCATGCGGGGGGTAAGCTTTGTCGAATCATTCGTAGGTCTTCCCTTGGTCCTCCCTCCCACGGTTTTTGGATTTTTCCTACTTATTCTTATGGGACCCGAAGGTGTGATTGGACGGCTGCATCAGACTGCTCTTGGCACACCGTTGATATTTACCTTTGGCGGGATTGTGATCGCTGCCATGCTCCATGGAATCCCCTATGCGGTCCAACCGTTGAAAACCACATTTTCAAAACTTGATCGTAGACTCCTTGAATCCGCTGCTGTACTTGGCTGTTCCAGAACATCCTCTTTCTTCAGAGTGGTCCTCCCCAATTCCCTTCCCGGTATTGCTAGTGCTGCAATTCTCTGTTTTGCCCACACCATGGGAGAATTCGGGGTTATCCTTATGATTGGCGGTTCTATACCTGGTGAAACCAGGGTAGCCTCCATAGCCGTCTATGAATACGTGGAAGCCATGCGTTACAAGGAAGCCTGGCAACTCTCGATTGCTATGCTGGTTGTCAGTTATCTTATTTTGCTTGCAGTCAATCTGCTGGAACGAAAAAACCATGCTGCTTAAAGCTAATATCCGTAAAAGTCTTGAACACTTTACACTGGATATTCAACTCTCCTGTCCGGCTGGAAAACTTCTCTGTCTCACCGGCCCATCGGGATCCGGCAAAACAACACTTATCCGTATCCTGGCAGGGCTGGAATCTCCCGACTCCGGAAGCATACACCTTGGCCCTAAACTCCTTTATGACAGTGAACATAAGTGTAACCTCCCTCCCCGTAAAAGAAAACTGGGCTATGTCTTTCAGGAGGCAAGCCTGTTCCCCCATCTGCGAATTTATGACAATGTCGCCTTTGCCTGTGAGATCCCTTCAAAAGTAGATGCTCTCCTTTCGCTTCTTGGGATAGCACATCTGAGTGACAAAACACCGGCTCATATTTCAGGAGGTGAACGACAGAGGGCTGCATTTGCCCAAGCACTCGCATCAAACCCGGATTTTCTGCTCCTTGACGAACCCTTTTCAGCACTCGATATAAAAACCAGACAATCCCTGCAACAACAGTTTCTGGAAATAAAAGAGGGGCTGCAGATTCCTATTATTCTGGTCACCCATGACCTGCGGGAAGCAGCGTTACTCGCTGACCAAATAGTGGCAATTGAGGATGGAAAGCGAAACGACAAATGGCTGGATCATTTTCAAACAAGTTCCGCCATAACCACATTAGCAAAGACTCTTCCTTTTTGAGTCAGGAACAGATAATCAGTTCCCTGCTCAATCAGCTTGGCTGCGATCAGCGCTTGCAGAGTTTCTCCATAATAATCTACAACATCCTTTTCGTAGCGCTGACGAAGGGATAATAGCGATACTCCCCTGTTCATACGCAACCCCATAATAACTGTTTCCCGAAATGAGGCTTCACTCTCCAGGGTCTCCTCTTCGATAACAACCTGCCTCCCGGACTCGATAACTTCACAATAAAGTAACGGGTCCGCAATATTTCGTTTTCTGCAACCACCGACACATGAAACTGCCCCTGCTCCAAAACCATAGTATTCCGCATTTTCCCAGTAGGCTATATTGTGACGGCACTGAAAGCCTGTCTGTGCGTAATTCGATATTTCATACTGGAGTAACCCATTTTCAATGGTCAGCCCCCGGGTTATTTCATCCATTTCCACAAGTATGTCCTCATCGGGCAGCATTATCCTTCCCTCCACCACCATTTTGTGCATGGGAGTCTTTTCCTCCACCGTTAGCTGATAAAGCGAGAGATGCTTTACGCCTAGTGAGATGGCTGTTTCAAGACTCTGTCTCCAGCTCGCCTGAGTTTGTCCCGGTAACCCGTACATCAAATCAAGACTCACATTGTCAAAACCGGCACTCTGAGCCATGCCAATGGCCGCCATCGCCTCCTGCGATGAATGCATACGATTAATTTTTGCAAGTTCAGTATCAATAAATGACTGCACCCCAAAGGAAATTCTATTTATACCTGCACGTTTAAGACAATCCAGTTTTTCTAAATCCACGGTACCAGGATTTATTTCCATCGAGATTTCAGTAGACTGTTTACAGGGAAAGTAACGAGAAGAATGACCTAAAAGTTTGATCAATAGAGAAGCGGGCAAAACCGATGGTGTCCCGCCCCCCAGGAACATTGTGCACAAGGGCTCCACAGTGGCACCTGAGGCCACGCCTTCCATCTCAGCCAAGAGACACTCGACATAACGATCCTGCAACGCCTCCAGGCCAGCATAGGAGTTAAAAGAACAGTAACTGCACTTCGTCGCACAAAAGGGGATATGAATATAGAGAGAGTTTATCATGGGGTAGAGGAGAGTAAATCCTCCATGGTCTCACGACAGCGACTACTGATCTCAGTCATTAGGCCATTATCGGCAAAGGAAAAACTGCCATCACCAATGATTATATGATCAAGGAGTTGAATCTGCATCATACTTCCGAGCAGCGCCAGGGTTCTGGTCAGCTGCAGATCCTGTTCAGATGGATCAAGTGATCCCGATGGATGATTATGGGCAATAATGATTGCAGCAGCATTATGTTGTAAAGCTTTTTTTATAAGCTCCCGAGGATACACTGTATTGACATTAATTGTGCCCTCGGCCACTGTTTCCGTTTGGAGTATAGCGTGTGAGGAATCGAGATAAATAACGGTGAGAACTTCTTTTTTCAATCCACGTAGAGCATGAAGAAGATACTCTCGGACATCGGTTGAAGAGTGAAGATACCGTTTTCCCTGCAACCGGTCCTTCAAGTAACGCCTGGCCACAGCCTGAATAAAATGGACAGCAAATCCATTCTTGGGACCAATTCCCTTAATTTCCTGTAAACCTGTAGGGGACGTTTCGAGCACCAGAGCAAGTGTACCAAACTTTTCTATGGCTGTACGAGCGGCCAACTTACAATCACTTCTCGGGGTACCAAAGGAGAGTAGTAACTCCAGAATTTCAGCATCGGTAAAACCATCAAGACCACGTTCCAGAAAACGGTCCCGAAGACGCTGCCTGTGACCTGCACCTTTTTTCTGCCAATCTTCCTTTTCCATTGGCCCCCTACTAAAAACCTATTTGGATAGTTCCTTTAAAAATAACTCATTTGCAACCTTGGGGTTCGCCTTTCCCTTAGTCCCCTGCATCAACTGGCCCACAAAATAGCCCATAAGCTTAATTTTACCGTCTTTAAAATCAGCTACCTGATCTGGATTAGCAGTAATAATTTCCTGCACCATGGCTAGTAACTCTCCGGTATCTGACACCTGAAGCAGATTTTTTTCCTTCACCACAACTTCCGGGTTTTTGCCCGTTTCCATCATCTCCAGGAAAACCGTCTTCGCTATTTTCCCCGAGATAGTTCCATCCCCTACCATCTTGAGTAAAGAACCGAGTTGCTTTGCGCTCACCTTACATTCCGACACATCGGCGCCTTTCAACTCACGCAGCATTTCCGTCATTATCCAGTTCGATACTTTTTTGGAGTCGGCACCCTCCTTTACTGCGCCCTCAAAAAAATCCGCTAAATCTCGAGAACCCGTTACAATTGCAGCATCATACTCCGGAAGTTTATACTCATCTATAAATCGCGCTTTACGGGCGTCGGGGAGTTCAGGAAGTGTCTTTCTGATCTCTTCAATCCAACTCTCTTCAATCACAATTGGGATAAGATCAGGACAGGGAAAATAGCGATAATCGTGTGCCTCTTCCTTACTACGCATGGAGGACGTTCGATTTTTATCGGGATCCCACTGCAGTGTTGCCTGGACAACCTTCTCTCCATCAAGCAGTACATCACGCTGCCTCCGAACCTCATATTCAAGTGCTGCCTGCACATTTTTAAAGGAGTTCATATTCTTGAGCTCGGTGCGGGTTCCCAGCTCCTTCTGCCCCACTGGCCGTAATGAAATGTTTGCATCACAGCGAAAACTCCCCTCCTGCATATTCCCATCACAAATATCAAGATAACGTAGAATTGCATGAAGTTTCTTCAAGTATGCGTATGCCTCCTCAGGAGCTCGCATATCCGGCTCAGACACGATCTCAAGAAGCGCTGTTCCCGTACGGTTCAAATCAACATAGGAAACAGGTTCAAGCTCATCGTGAACGAGTTTTCCGGCGTCCTCTTCCATATGCATGCGAGTAATGCCGATGACCTTCTTCTTGCCATCCACTTCAATTTCAACTTTGCCAAACTCCACAATAGGAAGATCAAATTGGGACGTCTGATATCCTTTGGGTAAATCCGGATAAAAATAATTCTTACGGGCAAATTGATTAAAGGTGTTGATCTTGGAGTTAGTTGCCAGTCCCATCTTGATGGAGTATTCGACAACCTTTTTATTTAAAACTGGTAAAACTCCTGGCATCCCAAGACATATTGGACAGGTGTGCGTATTCGGGGGTGCACCAAATTTTGTAGAACAGCCACAAAATATTTTTGATTCTGTCTTCAGCTGAGCATGTATTTCCAGACCTATTACTGTTTCAAACTCCATAATTTACTCTTCTTTGCATATAAAAATAGTTTTGGTGAAAATCGACACGAAGATTAAGCCCTTTCAGCTTTATTGACCCACTCTCTAACCCTGAGCAGTTCATCACGCCAGCCATCACTGACACGTACCTCTAAAAATTGACGATAGAGGCCAAGTACTATACGGATAAGTTCCTCAAAGAGATAAATTCGTTCGAGTACCATCCCTTCCCGCTCTTCTGGATCATTATCGTTGCCCGACTCTCCACCGGTCTTCGGTAATTTTACATTCCTGAACTCCATTAAAGCAGCAGCCATGGTAAAATTCCACTCATAATCATTAAAAGCGAGTTGAATTCTAGCCTGTTCCAGCTTTTTCCCCATAACAAGCCCCGTGCGTGCTTCTTGCAATTCGGTTTGTAATCCTCTGCAGATAAGGCTCTCATTTGAGTCCCCCTCCCCATATTCAAGAAGCATATGCTTTTCAAATACGACTACAATATCCCCTTCTTCTGGCAAAGCTACAACCCCGCCACGTTCTTCACTTTTCCACCAGAGCCAGGTCAAAAATTCCTGCCCCAGAAATCGCTTTTCCGCTATAAGATCAACTAAATCCATTTTCTTTTACCCTATAATCCTATACAAAAACATCGGGAGTAATCCTTGCCATCTTCTCTGCATCTTCCTCAGCCAGAATCTGTTCACCGCAAATATATGGTATCTGCTGAATCAAAGAAAGACCGAAGCTTTCCCTAAAAAGATCCTCCAGCATCGCTTGTGCTTTTTTATTTGTCGAGAAAAAAAGAAGAGTTGAATTCTCAAGATTCCAACACAAATCAAACACCGATGGCATAGGAAGAGCCTTTCGCATCAACTCATTCTGAATACGCTCTTTTATCTCAACGCGCATACTTCTTGAGACTTTAGGAATCTGTTTCTCCTTTTTAATCCGCTCTTCTTCCTTTTGAGCAAACTTTTTCACAATCGCCGCTGATACCTTTCTTTCATCGAGACGCATGGAAAGAGTGACGTAATTCCCGGCTGCATAGGAGGCAAATTCAAAATCCGTATCAAACATATTTGTTACAGAGACCCATCCTATCGAATCCTCATCATAGGTCTCATCAATATCCTTGAAGGCAAATGTAACCACACGATCGGCTATAAAATCCCAAATATTTTCAGGAAGCTCACCCTCGACCCCAAAGCGAACATAACTGGCAGTTCCTTTAATAAATCCCATTCATATCACCATTTAAAAATACTTAATTTTAAAAAAAGATAACATACTCTATTCGAGTACCATGGTCACATCAATTTTAGCGGTTAGCCTACCAACCTGACCTGCAGCCCCTCGTCAATTTGATATGGACATTATTTTTTTTTCCACGATATCCTTTTTACACCTTTTTTCCTTGACACAAGAAAAACAAATTTGTATATAGAGGCGCTTCATGGGTCGTTAACTCAGCTGGTAGAGTATCTGACTTTTAATCAGAGAGTCGCGCGTTCGAGCCGCGCACGACCCACCATGAATATATTGGACTTTGTCCCCATCGTCTAGTCAGGTCCAGGACACTGGGTTTTCATCCCAGCAACGCCGGTTCGAATCCGACTGGGGACGCCATATAAAAAAAGGTTCACTTGAGTATTACTCAAGTGAACCTTTTTTTTTGTTTTACTCTTTTTTCAATTTTTAAAGCTGTGTATGGGGGCCGGAATCCTACCACCCCATGCTATAAAACGACCAGATTTATTCACGTTCCTCACTTCCATTATTGGGCTCTTCCCAAACAACCCCCCAAAGCTCACTATTTCACCGGCCTTTTTTCCTGGAACCGGTATAAGCCGAACTGCAGTCGTTTTATTATTTATCATCCCTATTGCCATCTCATCTGCAATTATCGCCGAAATAGTTCCAGCATCAACATCCCCTGGTATAGGAACCATATCCAATCCAACCGAACAGACACAGGTCATGGCTTCAAGTTTTTCTATTGTCAGTGCTCCCTTTTCTACTGCCTCAGCTAAAACAGCGTCCTCCATCACAGGAATAAAGGCTCCACTTAATCCCCCCACTGCCTTTGAAGCAAAGATACCACCTTTCTTAACAGCATCATTCAGAAGTGCCACAATAGCCGTTGAACCCGGTGCCCCCACATCATCCACACCAATAATCTGTAAAATCTCTCCAACCGAATCCCCTATTTTTGGCGTTGGGGCGAGCGACAGATCTACCACACCAAATTCAACACCAAGTTCTTTTGAAACCTGTCGCCCTATGAGCTCTCCACAGCGTGTCACCCTAAATGTTATTTGCTTTATTTCTTCGGCAATATCATCGAGTTTTAAATTTTCTCTTCCGACTCTATTAATGGTTCTCTCAAGAGAACGTGCGATCACCCCTGGTCCGGATACCCCGACATTTAAAACGACATCAGCTTCCTCAACCCCATGTATAGCACCCGCCATAAATGGATTATCTCCCGGTTGATTACAAAACACTACGAACTTTGCCGCTCCAAAACCACCACTTTCAGCTGTCTGCTCGGCCAGATCCTTCACAGTCTTGCCAACAAGGGCCACAGCGTCCATATTGATCCCTTTATGGCTTGAACCCACGTTTATGGACGCACACAGCCTGCTCGTAACCGCCAATGCCTGCGGCAAGGAATCTATAAAATTCCTATCGCTTTTCGTCATCCCCTTTTCAACATGGGCTGTGAACCCGCCCAAAATATCAACACCAACTTTTTTCGCTGAATTATCAAGGCCTTGCGCAAGTAAAATAAATTCTTCTTTAGTAAAACCTGCTCCTACCAATGCTGCAGGGGTCACTGAAATCCGTTTATTGATGACAGGTATTCCATATTTTACTGCCACCTCTTCACAGGTATCCACAAAATTTTCTGCATATTCAGTGATTTTTTCTTCCACACATTTACATGTTTCCGCTGCGGTTCCTTTTCGACAGTCGAGTAAATTTATTCCCATGGTAACTGTTCGAACGTCAAGGTTCTCTTTCTGCACCATTTCAACGGTCGCCATTATCTGCTCTGAACGAAGCATCTTATCTCCTACTTATTTCGTATAGATACATCTAGTGACATCCCAACTTCATTGGTCGCCATATAGATATCATTATGTTGTAAAACAACTTCCAAAGTTTCGAATTTTGCTAAAAGGTCCAGCTCCTCTCGTAAAACTTTCATCGAAGCTACTTCAGTCAGATCCACCTGGAAAATCATGGTATATCTTTCGTTTAGTTTTGTCGTCACCAAGTCCAACACATTAATATTACGTTTAAAAAAGAAATCACCCAAAACCTTTACCAGGCCTTTTCGATTATCTCCCTGGGCTGTTAATATATACGTTTCAGCTGGTAAAATTTGAACTAATACCTCAGAATCCAAATCAATTTCTTTAACTATCGCCTCAATAGTCGTTTCCGATTCTATTGCACCAAATTCATCCATAAGTATCTTTTTAGAAACTTTTTTATCAAATTCCGCGATAAGGATCATAGTGAAGTATCCACCTAGCACGGACTGATTAAGGTCCGCAAGATCCCCACCTAACCCATATATTACCGTTGCGATATCTGCGATAATCCCTGGTCTGTCCTTAGACATTACAGAAATAACAAACGTTTTGTTAATCATTTTTCCACTCCTCATTAAACACAATATCCGAACCACTATTCATATTTTTTCTTTTAAAAACTGTTCTTTGTACAGTATTGGACTTTTCTGGATAATCAACCACAAAGTGTAAGCCACGAGATTCCTTCCTATGTAAAGCTGACTGTATAATCATCAATGATATCAGTGATATATTTCTTAATTCGGTCATATTATGCGTAACATAAAACTCCCGATAATGCTCTTCAATTTCTTTATTAATAAACTCCATACGTTTTTTGGCAAGAATCAATCGTTTCGTTGACCTTACAATCCCTACGTAATTCCACATTGATCTTCGAATCGCGTCCCAGTTGTGATTAATCAAAATTTCTTCATTTAAATCACGTGCATTTCCACACTCCCACGAATCCACCTGAGGTTCTTCCAGTTCGCCTATATCCTGCCATGTCTTTTTACAATATTTCGAAGCCCTATCAGCGTACACTACTGCCTCCAACAAACTATTACTCGCCAATCTGTTCCCTCCATGCAAACCAGTACAGGAACTTTCACCCAATGCCATCAACCCCGATACAGATGATCGTCCATCTCGATCCACTCGTATTCCACCACACATATAATGTGCTGCTGGGACCACTGGAATGGGTTGTTTTGTTATATCTATTCCCCGGTGAAGACATCTTTCATATATAGTAGGAAACCTATTCTTGATAAACTCTGAATCCCGATGACTAATATCCAAAAAGACACAATCTTCTCCTGTTTGTTTTAACTCCTTATCGATCGCGCGTGCCACAGTATCTCTTGTTGCAAGATCTTTTCTCGGGTCATACCTCCCCATAAACTGTTCCCCATTCGCCCCAACCAGAACCCCACCTTCCCCCCTAACAGCCTCAGATATAAGGAAGTTTTTCTCATCTGGATGATACAAACACGTCGGGTGGAACTGCACAAACTCCATCCCCTCAATCTCGGCACCTGCACGAAAAGCCATCGCAACACCATCGCCAGTCGCTATATCAGGGTTCGTAGTATAGAGGTACACCTTCCCTACCCCACCACTACAAACCACCGTTACCTTGGCAGAATAGGCCTCAACATTACCATCAACCATTACATAAGCACCCACACAGCGACGTCCATCATCTCCACTCTCGACCATTAATAAATCGACCACCATATGCTCTTCAAGGAGTTGGATATTCGCATGATTTCGCACTCCACTCAACAGAGCCCGCTCAATTTCTCGCCCAGTCAAATCATTTGCATGAGCAACCCGCCTACAACTATGTCCACCTTCACGTCCCAGAGAATATCCCGATGAACTTTCCTCATCCCCGACAAAACCAACCCCAAGAGCAACCAACTCTTCAACTCTCTCCGGACCATCCTCCACCACCATGCGAACAACCGCCTCATCACACAATCCAGCACCCGCCCCCAACGTGTCACCGATATGTGACTCAAAGCTATCGTCTTTCTCTAAAACAGCAGCTATTCCGCCCTGCGCCAGATTTGTTGCCGTATCGACATCTCTTTTCTTGGTTACAACAACGACAGAGCCAAACTTTGCGCACTTCAACGCAAAAGACAAACCCGCAATCCCGCTCCCTATCACTAAAAAATCACAATCCATATTACCACCCCACCAATGTTTCACGTGAAACATTGCAGTTAAAATTGGCCAAACATCAAAACGACACTGTATCCGCAAGAAAGGAGAAAGGCAAGAAAAGGCTAGCACTAAACATATTAATCGGTGAGAAAAAAAACAAAAACGACGGTTATCAAGTAAAAAGATTGTGGTTAGGGGAGATATGGGATACAAAAACAATAAGTGTTGGATGGTTTTGGCTTTTGAAACAATATAGAGGGAAAATGCATGGGTCCAGGGAAAATCATTGCTATTGCAAATCAGAAAGGTGGAGTGGGGAAAACAACGTCGGCAGTTAGTCTATCGGCTGCTTTGGCTCGAAGAAAAAAAAAGGTTCTCTTAGTTGATTCTGATCCACAGGGGAATGCAACGACGGGTATTGGGGTAAATCTAAAGGATTGCAAGCACCACCTATACCATTGCTACACCCAGGATTTCCCAGTTCAGAAAATAACAGTTGTCCCTAACGAAAAGAAAAGCCTCTCAGTTTTGCCTTCCGGGATAGACCTTGCTGCTGCGGAAATGGAGTTGTTTCCGGTGGATGATCGTGAGTTTGTATTGAAAGAAATGCTTACTCCGTTAAAAGTCACCTATGACTATATAATAATTGACTGTCCCCCATCACTTGGGTTGTTAACAATAAACGGATTAACTGCCGCGGATTCGGTTCTAATACCGATGCAATGTGAGTATTTCGCCTTGGAAGGACTCTCGCAACTTATCACGACAATACGTTCTGTGAAGAAATCACTAAACAAGTCCCTGTATATTGAGGGCCTTTTATTAACAATGTTTGATAAACGAAACAGGCTAACCTTCCAAGTAGAGGATGAAATTAAAAAGCATTTCAAGGAGCAGGTATTTAAAACAGTTATCCCAAGAAATGTGCGTTTGAGTGAGTGTCCCAGTCATGGGCAGTCAATTATAGAATATGATGTCAAATCCACAGGTGCTCAGGCATACATCAAATTGGCAAATGAATTTCTGAGACGACAAAAATAGGGAAAGAAAATGGTAAAAATGAAAGGATTGGGAAGAGGGGTAGATCTCCTCTTCAACCATGAGGAAGAGGAAGAAAAATATTTTTTATGCGATGTTACCAAAATTGCTCCAAACCAATATCAACCTAGAACTCATTTTGATAAGGAAAAACTAACGGAACTCGCAGAGTCGATAAGAGAGAATGGTATTATTCAGCCTCTTGTTGTCGCTATGAACAGCAATGGAACGTACAACCTTGTAGCTGGAGAAAGACGACTGCGTGCATCAAAGCTCATCGGTCTAGAAGAAGTTCCGGTTGTTGTAAGGGAAATTAATGGTGATGATGAGCTACTTGAACTTGCTTTAATTGAAAATGTTCAGCGCCAAGATTTAAACCCCATTGAAGAGGCAGAGGCGTATGAAAAACTCATTAAAATATTCTCCTACACCCAAGAACAAGCGGCAGAAAAAGTTGGAAAAAAAAGGACAACAGTTACTAACAGGCTGAGATTATTACAGTTACCTGAATACATCAAGGATGATATTGCACAAAAAAAACTCACTGAAGGACACGCAAGAGCACTGTTACGACTTGCTGATGATTCTACTGCGATCAAGAAGGCAAGAGATCAGGTTGTAAGCAAGGCACTGTCGGTGAGACAGACGGAAAAGTTAACATCTCGCATAAAGCAAGAAGGAGCTGTCGCAAGGGACAGAGTACAAAAAGAGACCTCTACCATGATTCCTAAGGAGTTCTCCCACTCACTTCTCAATAGAGTAAGCAACAAATTGCAATCCAAGGTGAAGCTGTTACAAAATGGCAGAAGAGGAAAGCTAGAGATTGAATATTACTCCCTGGAAGATCTAGAACGTCTGGTTGATCTTATTGAAGGTGAATAGTGAAAATAGGTTTCGTTATTTCCTCATGAAAAACTATTATTAATGAAAAATCTGGTGATATTTATGGCTTTATTACAGCTAACCATGATCCCAATGGGAGAAGGTATATCCGTTGCTGATCATGTTGCGAAAATTCAAGAAAGGTTGATTAGAGAACAGGCAAATTTTCAATTGAACGATATGGGAACTTTGATTGAAGGTGATATCCAGCACCTCCTGACCATACTCGGTAAAATATATGAAGTTCCTTTTGAAAATGGTGCTGTGCGTGTGGTAACAAATATCACAATTGATGACAGACGCGATAAAAAAATCCATATCGGAGATAAAACAAACTCCGTATTAAAGAAAATAACCGGCGTAAATAGATGAAAAAAATCGCGAATAAAGCCAAAACAAATCGTGTGACAATATTTCTCTTGTTTCTATTTCTTTCTCTATTCTTGTTTGGGATCAATGCAAATGAACCAGGTCGTGTCCTGGAACAAGCTAAGAACATATGCCTTGATTGTATTGGGATAGGATAGCAATTTTATCACCTCCCCTAAATTTACCGGAATCTGACCTATGGAAACGATGCGTAAGATTGTTCAATTTATAGCGACTCTTTTGAGTAATGGATATTACCTCTTTCCCCAAACAAAAAATATCTATACTGGACCATTAAAAGTACTCTGTTCACCAGGATTAAACTGTTACTCCTGCCCAGCATCAACGACTTATTGTCCAATTGGTGCAATTCAGCAACTTTTGTTGGGTGTCCGTTTTTCACTGGACACAGGTGCATACCTGTTTAGCTCCTATGTAGTTGGAACAATAGGACTTATAGCAACAACAACAGGAAGAATAACCTGCGGATGGCTATGCCCATTCGGTTTAATACAGGAACTACTTCACAAGATACCCTGTGGAACAAAAAGAGAGGTTTATAAGGGGCTCCGTTATATTAAATATTTTATGTTGGTAGGATTTGTTTTTCTCTTTCCACTCTTATTAACAAACGATTGGGGAATGGGAAAACCATGGTTTTGCAAATTCGTTTGCCCAGCAGGGACACTCGAAGCAGGACTTCCCATGTTACTGCTGCAGCCTGATTTACGGGCCACCCTCGGTTATTTATTTTACAATAAACTGTTTTGGATGATGGTATTTATAGTATGGAGTGTTTTCACCTCCAGACCATTTTGTAAAACAACCTGCCCACTTGGTGCCTTCTATGGATTATTCAATAAGTTCTCCCTCATTAAACTTAATCTCATTGAATCACGCTGTACTGATTGTGGGAAATGTGCTCAGGTGTGTCCAATGGGAATACAATTCAACGAATCAGTTGGGAGTTCAGAGTGTATAATGTGTATGCGGTGCATGCGAGAAGGGTGTGAATTTGGAGCCATTCACCTCACCATGGGGAACCTTTCCTTAACAGCAAATCAGCGCCTACCAAGGAACCTTAAAGCGACTAAAATATAAATTATATCCAGAATAACTCAAAACTGGTGGAAATGGCCCACAATGTAGGCTAGTTTAGTCAAAGTCAATCTACAAATGTGTTGTAACGCGAGCTCGCCCAGGTAAGTTTCAAATCCTGAGTAACATTTGTATATATATATTTTATAATCAACTTTAATACGGATAAATATAATGCAGATGGTACACCGTAAAATAAACCTTATCGTTCCATTTCTCATTCTTAGTTTCTTTTTTGCAACTGTCTCGGTTGCTAAAATGAGAAGTATTGATGGAAATAATGTGCAACTCCGTTCTGGACCTGGAACCAAATACGCTGCCAAATGGGAATATGGAGATGGTTTGCCCGTAAAAGTTTTAACCCAAAAAGGAAGTTGGGTGAAAGTTAAAGATTTTGAAAATGATACGGGTTGGATTTTTAATAAATATTTATCAAAGACTCCGCATATGGTTGTGAAGGTCAACAAAGGAAAAAAGAAAAAAATCAATATACGAAGTGGCCCTGGGAAGAAATATAAAACAATTGGAAAGGCCTATTATGGGGTAGTTTTCAAAACCTTGACCCAGGAAAAAGGGTGGGCAAAAGTAAAACATGACTCCGGCCTTACTGGTTGGGTAAAAAGAAGCCTGTTGTGGGGATATTGATTCTAAGTAAATAATAGAATAAAAAAAAGGCCCTGTTTGCTAGTAGCAAACAGGGCCTTTTTATTTTGCGGAGAAGAAGGCCATAGAACGAGCAAGTAAATACACTACATATTAACAACATATTATCATGCCACAGAGCAAGCATGTACTAAGTACTATAAATACAAAATATGACAGCTTCAATTGAATGGCTGTGTTGTAGGTGCACGAAAACAATAATGAACCATGACCTGAAGTGTAATGTTTGTGGTGCATCAATTCCAGACAGTGAAAGGTAACAACACGAGGTTTGTGCTTGTAATCAAAGACGGACGGAGTCACCATCTCGACGACCATAGATGCCACCACTGTGCAAACTGTACCCCTCTTAAAATTGATGAAGTTACAGCTACCCACTGCGAGCACAATCTGCTGCCAGTGACGAA
>CAZDJE010000056.1:0-24532 GCA_964505715.1 uncultured Desulfocapsa sp.
CAAGGTGATAGTATACATCTTATGATCGTAAAACGCTATTAAATCGACAGCCCCCGAGGCGGGGATCCAGTTTCGTGCCACCTCTCTAAATTCCCGCCTCCGCGGGAATAAACAGACAAAAATGGCTGAGTTTTGTACCTAATCAGAAACTTTATAACCGTATAGACTTGTGAGTATTTTCGTAGCAATGGTATTACAGTCGAGAGCAAGGAACCTGAAAAGAGAAGGCCTTTTAGATGACTTAATACCATCATCGGTAATGTGAAAAACTCGACCCAAAACAGCTATCATGGAGTGAGTAAAAAGCATCTGTCTCCTTATCTGATTGAGTTGAGCTTCTGCTGTAATCGAAGAGTTCGCCAGGAACAGATGGTTCCTACTCGAAAACCAATTTTACCCTTCATTTTGCCTAACTCTTTTCCTGGTATATATGTTGCAGATCACAATTAAACGTATTGTACCCAAATCTAAATAAAGACGATGAGCATGAAAAATAAGAGACCTGATAAAAGTGGTGTTTGGCTTGACTTTTCCAGACGTGACTATGCGGAGATGTATCGCTTGCAGAAAAGTCTTCGCAACAAAAGACAACAAGATGAGATCTCCGATGTGGTTATTCTACTGGAACACACTCCCTGCATTACTATTGGGAGTAGTGGTGGCTATCACAATCTGCTCGCAGACAAAGCCGTTTTAGAAAAAAACGGTATCACTGTGCATGATACATCCCGGGGCGGAGATATTACCTACCATGGCCCTGGACAGCTTGTATGCTACCCCATTTTATCACTGGAGGATGATGAGCGTGACCTTCATGCTTATGCACACAAAATGGAGGAGGTCATGATTCGGACCCTTAAAACATTTGGTATTACAGCAGGGCGTAAATCCAAATTTCCTGGCGTATGGGTCAAGAACGCTAAAATAGGTGCCATTGGAATTGCTGTTCGCAAATGGGTGACGATGCACGGGATTTCACTCAATGTCTGCCCCGACCTTAAGCACTTTTCATTCATCGTTCCCTGCGGTATTACGACCAACGCTGTGACCTCTATGACTGAAGTTCTTGAACGCCCCGTTGATATCAGTAGTGTCCGAATTGAAATGCGCAAACAATTTTCTGATATTTTTAATATTTCCATGTGTTCTGGCGAACTGGAACAGTTCAATCTGGAACCATATAGTGAGGAGAAGTTTTATGAGACGACCTGATTGGCTGGTGGTGCCAGCCCCCAACGCAAACGACATGGACCGCATACAGGAACTGCTGGATAAAGGCCAGCTTCATTCAGTGTGTGAAAGTGCTCAGTGCCCCAATATCGGCGAGTGTTTTAAAAGCAAGACATGTACTTTCATGATTTTAGGTGATATTTGCACCCGAAATTGCGCTTTCTGTGCGATAACCCATGGACGGCCTGGTCCCCCTGATCCTAACGAGCCGAATATGGTCGCCCTGACTACAAAGGAACTTGGCCTCAAACACGTGGTGGTGACCTCTGTTACCCGTGATGACCTCCCAGATGGTGGCGCTAGCCACTTTGCGGCAACAATACGTGCCATAAATCGCGAAACCCCTGGAACTACTATTGAAGTCCTCATCCCTGATTTTAAAGGCAAAGACGCTCCTCTTCACCAAGTCATCTCGGCCGCACCTGATGTCATCAACCATAACTTGGAGACCGTTCCTCTGCTCTATTCAACAGTACGACCGCAAGCTACCTACAAGCAGTCTTTAAAATTACTTGAGAAGGTGTTTCTGGCGTGTCCTGACAAACAGATCATTACAAAATCAGGTTTAATGCTCGGCCTGGGAGAACTCCAGGAAGACGTTATTGAGGTCATGAAAGATCTCGTTCAGGTGGGTTGCAGTATCTTGACGCTGGGGCAGTATTTATGTCCATCTCCCCAACACCACCCTGTGATTGAATACATCCATCCGGACACCTTTGCTCAACTGGCAGATATCGGGCATGAGCTTGGATTTAAAAAAGTTATTGCAGGACCTTTGGTACGAAGTTCGTATCACGCAGCAGAGAGTTTTGCGGCCATAGCACCTCGTATTTTATAGGAATTTTTTAATGAATGCTAAGGTTGGAGAAAGGGCGGCAAACTGTCTTCCTGGAAAAGGATCGCCTTTTCTAGGAGGACAGGAAAGTAAGAACGACGACACCCGAATAACCCTTATTGCCAACGCCGGGGTGCTGATTGAACACAAAGGCGTGGGAATCCTTGTAGACGGAATTCATCATGAGAAAGGGCATTCCTTTAGCCGGGTTTCGAGTAGCGACATAAAGCTTATGCGTCGAGGGGCAGATGTCTTTAAAAAGCTTGATTATCTACTCTTCACCCATGAGCATCCTGATCATTTTTCGCCACAATACGTGTCGGAATTATTACAGCACAGATCTGTCAAAGGGCTTTTTCTCCCAGACGAACGTAACGGATCGCCTGACCTTACACTCCTACTGGAACAGATACGAGAACGCGCTATTCCTTTTTGGACCGGGGGGCTGAAGCCAGGAGAGACCAAACGAGTCGTGCTCTCAGCCGACCTTATCGTTACGGTAATAGGCACACGCCATATGGGGCCGCAATTTCGCACTATCTGTAATGATTGCTTTTTACTGACGCTCTCTGGGCAGAATTTGCTCTTTACAGGGGATGCTGATCATGTCGCAGAGTATTTCACAAGTGCGCTGATGGAAGTTTGTCTGGACGCTGTCTTTGTGAACCCTATCTTTTATCACAATTCTAACGGCCAGGAAATTATCAACGAAATATTTCATCCCCGTCATGTTTTCATTTACCATATGCCGTTTGGCGAGGACGATACCATGCATTTTTCCTACATGGTAAAAAGTGATATTAAGAAGTACGCACGACCGGATATTCAAACCCATGTCCTGGATAGTACCAGGCAATCCTTCTCTCTTTCTGCACCGGAACGTTAGCCCATTCACTCTTTACCATTACCCTAGGCGACACTCCACTCTACGCTCCCTTCCTCACAAATATCGGTCCTGTCCATGGGACTGCCTGTTCCATATTTGAACAGGTTGTATCTGTTAGCTGTTCAAAATTAGAACAACCACAATACGTCGCATACGCCTCTATACTCTTTCATCGATTGCTGCGCCTATTTCCTAATATTGAGGACACTTTATTGTTCCTGATTACCAGTGAGACAGAGGCAACTGTAAAATGGAACTATAGGAGCTACCCCTGCGAGCGATTCCCCAGGTTTAGCAACACGTTCATTCGCTCGCAAGGGGGGGGGCCTACACCAATAGGCGACGAAGCTGAGCTTGAGTGGTCATCAAGTTACGGTTTATGAACAAAGGGTATTACCGGGCATGTAAATTGCTTTAGATATATGGAATAACCGTAGAATAGGTAGGTTATATCCGTGGTCAGCTAAAAAACACTTTGTTTAATAAAAAACTCACAAGGAGCGCGTATGAACTCGTCAGAAAAAGCAGGTCAGGCCCTTTCATTTTTAAATAAACATTCCCCTAAGCAATATGGTAAATACCTTGAATTCACAAAGGAACTTGCCGGCATGGAAGCACTACCACACAAGCAGCTGGAACTGATCATGGTTGCCTGCGCAGTAATGACTCAATGCGAAATGTGCATCGCCCTGCATGTGGAAGGGGCAGCATCCATGGGGGCCACTCAAGAGGAAATTATTCAAGCGGCGTTTATGGCAGTGGCTATGGGTGGTTCTCCAAAATTAATGTACATGTCCTATGTATATGATGCAGTAGAGGACTTATTTGCCTAAGTCAAAATCCTTATAAATGAAAAACAAAATGGGCGGTCCCAAAATCTGGGACCGCCCATTTTGTTATATGGCATATGAGATGAGGTTGATAATCAAATTGTCAGTTTGGACTGACGATGACTTTACTATTTGTTGCCTTATTATTGACTAATTCATCAAAATCATATCTTGTAGCCGGATTCTTCCGGTAATCAACAAATCCACCGTTACCTCCACTTCTCAAAACTTTGGTGCAGGCGAAAAATATCCATGATCCTGGTGCTATTCGCCCGCAAGGGCGGGACTCCTACTGAGCTATAGTTGTAATCAGCGCCCCACCCGGCGCGATGTGTTAAATTCCCGAACTAACAAAAGACAAATTAAATCAAATCAACATGTTATATTTTTGTTAGTTAGAAGGTATCTTTTTGTCCGTACCACTTCGCTGCTTTCATGCTGAACGCCTTCACGAATTATGCATGTCGGTTGGGATGTATCAATCAAAGAGTGTGTCGCCACTGACGTTGCCAAGACCTGGATGCACATCGAAACGAACTACCCCTACGGCTATGTCTTTGCCTACTGCTTCGGCAATAAGAGCAGTGCCACGATGCCCGAAACCACCGCACAGTTCAATTGCTTTCACACCTTCCTTTTGTACCAGTTCTTTACACGTGGCTACGGCCTGTGTATAATCCTTGACCCCAACAGTCACTAAATGTATTACAGGTGTCTCTATCCACTGCTTATGTTTAATCGGATCTGCGTCCGGTGCGACAAAGACAAACGCCGCTTTAAGTATATCTGCCATCATAACTCCTTCTTATAATTTAAATATTTTGCACGAAAAGTTTTTTTGCTTGAGCAAGAGCCATTACCTTTGAGACATCCACTACCAGAGGACCATTATCAGAAAAACGAATACAGACATGTCTTCCTTCTTTGACCTCAACCTCCCGCTCTCCATCGAGAGCAATAACGCGGGGAGATTCGTTGACACAAACAGTATCTCCAACTTGCATCCGGGTCTCTTTGGCAATACCGACAGGCTCCAGTAACCCGGGACCAATTGGTGCTATCAACACCTTTTCGTCTCCACCCAAGATAAGATGTAACCCTTGGTGATCTTCCGGGCTAATGGTATGGAGCTGTCCCCCGATAGCGGAAAGACCAATGCTATCGGGGCTACAACGGGTGAGAAAGACTTGAGAGATCTGATCCATACTCCAGATAGCCTTAGAACCGATAAAGGTGTCCCTGTGAACCGCAGCATCCACTAGAGCGATGTCAAGTAGTGAGCCTTCCTCATCTAGTATTTCAAGAGTAGGGGAGCGAAAACAGCCTTCTTCGAAACTGATTTTTCCAGAAGCAATCATACCTCCAGCCATCCCAGCTACCGTAGCCTCCATCATATAAGGAAAAACATTATTGGTGCCTGTGGAAATAGGTAAAATCGGTATCTTCACGTTCCCTTTGGCCGCGGCCCTGCTTGTGCCATCACCTCCCAAAACAAAGATACAACTGGCCCCAGCCTCAACCATCAACTGTGCAGCCTTGGTTGAATCATCCTGATTGTTTTCAGCATGCATTGGTGCTGACTCAATATCGAGAGATACAGTGACACCTTTGTAAGCTCGCTGAACAATAGCATAGTAATCGGGCATAAAAATTACCCGTTTCACTCCTGCCCAAGCAAGTCCCACCAAAAGGCGTCTAACAATACGTACTTTCTCTTGATTGTCAAAAACACTACCGTGCGCAACAAGGCGACGGATGTCCTTACCTGAAATAGGGTTCGCGATGATACCGACGGTTATCATAATGTCCTTTCTATTTTCATTATTGAAATTACGAACGCATTTTCTCGACTGCCGCAACAATGTCCTTAGCGCTCGGAATAAATGCTTCCTCTAATGGAGGTGAAAAAGGTACAGGGGTATAGGGTGCGCCGACACGCATAATAGGCCCATCCAAATAATCCATTGCTTCTTCAGCTACCTGAGCTGCAATCTCTGCTCCGACACCGGCTACCTTAACTGCCTCGTGAGCCACGACTAGATTGTGGGTCTTTTTAACGGAAGCAAGAATTGTATCCATATCCAGCGGCGTTATCGTGCGCGGATCGATTACTTCGGCGCTGATACCTTTTTCGGCTAGAGTCTCAGCAGCTTCAAGAGCACTGTAGACCATCTTGGAAAAGGCAACGATGGTAACATCAGTACCTTCTCGACAGATATTCGCCTGACCAAAAGGAATAGGACCAGCGTCTTCAGCTACCTCACCTTCTACGCCGTAAAGCAATTTGTGCTCAAGAAACATAACAGGATTGTCATCCCGAATGGCTGTAAGAAGTAAGCCGTAAGCATCAGCAGGGGTGGTAGGTAAAACCACTTTCAGCCCTGGAATGTGCATAAACCAGGCTTCAAGAGACTGTGAATGCTGGGCTGCCGCGCCAATTCCTGCTCCCTGAGGAGCCCTAATAACCATTGGAATAGTGGTCTTGCCACCAAACATATAGCGCATCTTAGCAGCCTGATTGAACAGCTGATCCATACAAACGCCGATAAAATCCACAAACATTAGTTCGCAAACTGGTCGTAACCCAGCGGCCGCAGCCCCTGTAGCCGCACCAATAATTGCGCTTTCAGTAATGGGAGTGTCACGCACCCGTTTTTCACCGAACTGATCAAAGAGCCCCTGTGTTACACCAAAACAACCGCCAAATTTACCGACATCCTCACCAAAAATGATTATATCAGAATCGCGTTCCATTTCTTCTCGCAAGGCGTCATTTATCGCCTGCATATAAGTTTTTTGTGCCATGTATTTCTCCAAATAATTAAGTATCACATAAATATCAGACTGGTATGCTTTCCCCGGCTATCTGATTAGGCATAGACATCATCATACATATCAGCAAGTTTCGGGAATGGGCTTTCATCCGCAAAAACAACAGCAGCTTGCAGTTCTGCATCTACTTTGGCCTGCAGTTTGTCCAATTCCTTTTTGCTGAGAATCTTCTGCTCAAGCAGTTTCGAAGAAAAACGTGGCAGTGGATCTTTTTTTACCCATTCTTCGAGTTCGCTGGCTTCACGGTAGGCACAGGGGTCACCCTCAAAATGGCCTCGCCAGCGGTACGTTTTACACTCAATAAGAGATGGACCATCTCCCTTACGCGCCCGTTCAACAGCTGCAGTGATCGCCTCATTGACGGCGACAACATCATTGCCATCAACGATTACACCAGGCATGTCATAGGCTGCAGCACGATCGGCGATATCGGTGATAGCCATGGATTTACTGGTATGACAGGATATGCCGTATCCATTATTTTCATTAACAAAGACAACCGGAAGCTGCCAGGCACTTGCCAAGTTCAACGCCTCTTGGGTGGTCCCCTGATTGGATGCGCCATCCCCGAAGAAACAGACTGCAACCCTGTCTTCGCCACGGTATTGAATAGCCAAGCCGGCTCCAGCAGCAATAGGAGCACCGCCACCAACGATACCATTTGCACCGAGGATACCAATATTAATGTCAGCTATATGCATGGAACCGCCCTTCCCTTTGCAGTATCCAGTACTCTTGCCAAAAATCTCGGCCATCATTAATTTAAGGTCTCCGCCTTTGGCGATCAAATGGCCATGCCCACGGTGTGTGCTTGTGATGTAATCATCGTCACGCAAAGCAGCACATGTTCCTGCAGCCACTGCCTCTTCACCTAAGTAAAGGTGAACAAACCCCGGAATTTTGCTGGCTGCAAAGAGTTCCTGCAGCTTGGTTTCAAACTGACGAATCCGGTACATGGTCGTATACATCTGGATCATCTTTTCCTTACTTTTTGTCATTACTTCCTCCTTGATTGCTTATGGTTTTGAATCGTTAATCAAAACTGTTGCTGTATCGGTGAGACAGAGCCTGTTTTACGTATCATAAAAATCATGGCCACAGATCTTGCGCACCATGTCTACTCCATCTCCACAAAAACGGTAATTGCTGCGTTAGCAACAATAATAGACGAACAGCCTTCACCAAAAGAATCGACGCAGAGCCCCTCGGCGAGCATTCCTCCTTTTTCCGTACGAAGACTGCATTTCCCAACGGGTAGTTCCACCAGAACTGTGGCGGCATCAACTTGTTCAGGAAAAGGACAGGCCACCAGAACTTCAACGACTACTCCTTCAAAGTTGCTACGACCTAAAATTTCCACTAGGCCACACAAACAACTGTGACGTATAGCATCCCGCACTGCCCGGCAGGCCGCCTTAGTGACATCCATGCCGTGAAGATCTGCGCCAGACCCCAACTCGACAATAAATCGTTTCTTTTCCATTTTTTCCGTCCTTCTATTAGGCAAGTATCATGGCCGGATCTTCTAAGCAATCCGCCAAACTACGCAAGAAGACCATGGCAGGAGCACCGTCAACGGCTCGATGATCAAAAGTAAGACTTAAGGTCATCATGGTACGACTAACAATCTGCCCATCAGCAGCCACCGCTGGACGCTCCACAGCCCGTCCCACACCGAGAATACCGACTTCAGGTGGATTTATAATGGGAGTAAAACCATCCACACCCAGCATACTTACATTGCTGATAGTAAAAGTCCCCCCCTGGAGCTCATCCATACTAAGTCCACCTTTTCGCGCTTTCCCGGCAACATCACGGATGGCCACAGCCAACTCTGTCAATGTCATTTTTTCGGCGTCTTTGACATGTGGAACAATCAAACCATCTTTTAAAGCTACTGCTATGCCGAGGTTAACCTGCTTATGCCGAGTAATACTTTCTTCTGTAAGCCAGGAATTCATATACGGGAATTTCAGAAGAGTGCGACTCACCGCCAAGGAAATGATATCGTTGTAAGAAACACGAGGGATATCTTCTTGTTTGGCGTACTTGGCCCGTACCCGGTCGCGGAAGGCGGTCATCTTGGTAACATCACACTCAACAAAGACTGTGAGCTGCGCCATATTGTGTAAACTGGCCATCATGTTGTCGGCGATAATTTTTCGCATGCCACTAAACGGGACGATCTCTGGCTTGGTTGATTGCTGGCTACTTCCCTGTTCGGGTTGAGGCTGCATGGCTCGCAAGAGATCTACCTTGAGGATTTTGCCTCCTTCGCCGCTTCCGGTGATTTCGGACAAATCAATCCCTGATTTTCGAGCGAGCTCTATAGCCTGCGGTGCAGCATTAAATGAATCATATGCATCTGGCTCTGGAGTGTAGGAGAGAACATCCTTTTCCGTTACCCTGCCGTTAGGGCCGGTACCTGTCACGTCGGCCAAATCTATATTTTGCTTTTTGGCAAGTCGTCGGGCAATTGGTGTTGCGAGAACAAATTCTCCAGTTTTGGCTGTTGAGGATGGGCCTCCTTCTGCTGCAGGTTTTTTCTTGGCCACTGCGGCATCGCTTACCTCTTTCACATCCGGCGTTTCACCCTCTGCGGCTACCACTCCCACTACTGTCTTTACTGCAACCGTATCACCTACTGGGACAATGATCTGAAAAAGCACGCCATCTGCAACTGCTTCCACTGTATTGGTGATTTTATCAGTTTCTACTTCAAAGATAGCCTCGCCTTTCTTAACGCTATCACCTTCACTTTTTAACCATTTGGATAGTTTTCCTTCCTTCATGGTTAAGCCCCATTTGGGCATAAGAATGTCTGTTGCCAAAGTATCTGCCTCCGTTGTCTGAGTCGGTCGAGTCCTAATCCCACTGGATCAGTTTCTCATTTTTTAAGTCTGGCTTATTCCTGCAAAAGTACATTTGCATCACATCACCACTCTTGCAAAAAACAAGCCAAACAAAGAATTCCAGTAGAAGCATCTTCTCCTTATCTGTTTTTAACCTTGTATCGCATTTCCATCTCGTTGCAATGGTGCCTCTGTAACAGGCCAATACAGTGCTCCTCATATCTACGACAACTCAAAAGGAGATCACTAGTCAAAGAGAAAAAAACAACTATGAACGAAAGGATTACTAAATAAAAAGCCGAGAACTGTTCGAAAATCGAACGGTCAGAAGATGAGTGTATAGAGAAGACAAACGTCTTGCCATTCTCCTGTATTGTCGATATAAAGAGCTAAGGAGATGAAAGAGAACCAGTGCTATTTCCTTGGCTATATATATTGTTTTACTGGTGTTTTTTGTTCAGCTTCTGAGAGGATCTTATGCACGAGCTTATTAGAAACAAAAACAAATACACAATTGTGACGCCTCATGAAACTGAAGTCGTTATAAAACCTCAGTTTTCGTCCGGCATAATACCTCTGGAATTAGAATCCGAACCTGACAAGGGAGTGTGGGGGCAATTTGTTAACAATAAGAAACCGAATCAAGACTATATAAAAGCGAGCGTCCACGAGTCGTGGGAACGCTGTCTTGAAATGGGTGTAGATCCGGGCCTGAAGAGATGCAGGGATTTTCATACGGAAAAATCTATAGATGCCGAACATCAATTCTTGCTCGATGTGGTAAAGAATACCACTGGTGAACTCTCTGCGTTTCTTAAAGAAAAGGACTTGTTATTCACAATTTGTGATCGGTATGGGTACCTGACTGGTACGATTGGTTCATATAAAGCTCTTCGCCAGGCGTATACTATTCACTTTGGGCCTGGGGCAAACTGGACAGAAAAGAGTGTGGGCACAAACGCCATCGGCACAGCTCTTGCCAGCGGCATTCCACAGCGAGTGATCGGCCGGGAGCATTTCTGTGAAAGCAGCCAAGGATGGACCTGTTCTGCTGCGCCAATTTTTGGCGTAAATGGTGTTTTACATGGCTGCGTAGATATCTCCGGCCCCGTCCAGTCTGACCACAGCCGGAACCTGGCTTTGGCTGTATATTACGCCAGGGCCATTGAAGCCTTGTCTTTCCAACAGCATTTTATGGGGTTGATGGGCAAAGTGCTCAACATCAACACTATCGGCCTGCTCACATTGGACCGCTATGGAAAGGTTTGTTATTGCAATGACGTAGTTGCCAACTTATTTGGTAGCTCGTTGCGCAACCTTTCCGGCAGAGACGCCAGCAGATGGTTTGACCTGTCACCATTCTTTGGCCAACAACTGGACGAAAATTGGTCTGATCCGGAAACAATGGTTGAACTGCGCTGTCTTCACAACCCAACCTGGAACATCTTTGCAGTTCCTCTGATAAATAATTTCCACCATTTGCAGGGCCTGACACTCTGTATATACCCGCCGCCCCCCGTAGCCCCTAGAAAACAGATTCTTCAGCACAATAAGGACGATGCTTTAGCGGCCATGATTGGGAAAAGTGCCTCCTTTCAGCGACTGCTGAAAATGGCACGCCGGGTTGCAGCCACCAACACAACGGTTCTTCTCACTGGCCCCAGTGGCACCGGCAAGGAAGTTATGGCACGTGCCCTTCATCAATCGAGCCTCCGGGCGAAAAAACCATTTGTGGCGGTAAACTGCGGGGCCATCTCAGCAGAGCTGATCCAAAGCGAACTATTTGGTTATGTCGAGGGTGCATTCACCGGTGCCCGGCGAGGTGGTCAACCGGGTAAATTTGAGCAGGCTGCAGGCGGGACACTTTTTCTGGATGAAATAGGAGAAATGCCTCTTGCCCTTCAGGTGAATCTGCTACGGGTTCTGGATGAGAAGCAGATTGTCAGGGTCGGGGGAAAACAGCTCCTTCCCGTTGATGTACGGGTGATTGCCGCCACGAATCAGGACATGGAAGCGATGGTCGAGGAAGGAAAGTTCCGACAGGATTTATATTATCGCCTACATGTGGTTCCGCTGGCCTTACCACCTCTCCGTGAACGAGAAGATGACGTCCAACTCCTGGCGGACCATTTCATCAGAGATTTCGCAGAATCACTTGGCCGACAGATTGAAGGGGTGGAGCCGGAATTTCGTCAGGCACTCACCGCTTATTCCTGGCCTGGTAATATCCGTGAACTGCGACATATAATTGAATCAACCATTATCCTTATGGATGGGACTTTCTTGGATTTTGATTCTTTGCCAATAAATATCCAACAGGCCTCACGCCAGGAACAACTCCCGGAAGAAAAGGAACCGACGCACTTCTCTTCTCTTAACTTTGACGATATTCAAAAAAAGGCACTCAAGCAGGCTTTTGAGCAATACGACGGCAATATCAGCCAAATGGCCAAAGCCTTAGGTATCGGTCGAAATACAACCTACGCCAAGCTAAAAAAGTTTAATCTCATCTAATGTTGAAATAGCTGCGGCATAAGGATCAATTTTTTTATGATCTTTTCTGTTGAGCAACAAACATTGGATACCAATGCTTGTTGCGGGAAGATACTCGTATTCGTAATCATGCCCTATATATAAGGATTGCTTAGGAGCAACTTTCATCTTATTCAATGCAAATTGAAGAAAACGCAGATCCGGTTTTTCAAAGCCAACTTGATATGATAGCAAACTGTAGTGAAAGTAGAAGAGCAGGTTCAATCCTTTGAGCAGGGAGCTTAAGCGTATATCCCAATTTGACAATATTCCTAAGCTGACATTTTTGGCTTGTACACTTTTTAGATTTGGAATCACATCATTATAAGTGTTCCAAACATGAGTTTAACGAAAATAATCAAATAGGTAGAAACAACAGTCGACTACTTGATCATTTATATAGCCTTTAAATGTTTCATTTATTACTTGAAACCAGAAGTTTCGGGCTTCACTTTCTGTTGTTCAGTAACAAAGAGGTTCTTGCCCCTCCACCACTATCAGAACCAGCTCTGGTCAGAACGCGTCTATATGGATTTTTATCTGTTTTTCCATTATCACATCCTATTTTTAGATAATCCGGCAGCAAGGCGAAACGCCACCGCAGCTTTCCTCGGAGAAGGTGCACTCATCAGTGCAGAAACCACAGCAAGTCCATCGGCACCAGCTGCAATAACTGACGCACAATTGTCACTCTTAATACCACCAATGGCGACAAGGGGGAGATCCACTTCCAACCTGATTGCTTTCAGCCCCTCAAGACCAAGGGGGGGGGCTGTATCCGTTTTGGTTGGTGTCGCAAAGACTGGACTTACTCCAAGGTAATCGGCACCTGCAGCAGCAGCTTCTCTCGCATCATCAAGAGACTCAACTGAGATTCCAATAATACAATCAGGTCCGAGAATACGCCTTGCATGACTCATTTCCATATCATCTTGCCCCAAGTGTACGCCAGTTGCACCAATCGCCATCGCCACATCTATCCGGTCGTTTACAATAAGAGGAATATTTTGGGGGGTAAGGATTTTCTGCAAGGCAAGTCCTTCTGCGACAAATTGTCTTGTGGAGCAATCCTTCTCCCGCAACTGTACACAAGTAATGCCACCGGCTACAGCCTCTTCAACCACCTGAGCCAGAGACCTGCCACAGGAAAGGCTTCTATCAGTTACTAAATACAAGGAATAATTAGGTTGCATCATCTACCTACTTCTCCTGAATACGTGCGCCAGCAATAAGATCTTCCGGGGACATATTGTACAATGCATCAAGAAGCCCAATCATAAAAGTACCTGGCCCACCCGCCTTACTCGCGGCATTCTGGCCAGCCAATCCAAAAAATGCAAGGGCGCCTGCAGCAGCTATAACCATATCTTTTTCAACAGCGGCAAATGCGCCAATAATTGCCGTTGCTGAACATCCAGTCCCGGTAACATATGGCATCAACTCATGTCCATTGGATACTTCCACTATCCGCGTGCCATCAGTTATAAGATCTACAGGTCCCGTAATGGCAAGAGTAGTACCTAGATCTTCAGAAAGCTGTTTTGCTACAGTTGCAGCCTCAGCCATAGAATTACCTGCGTCTACCCCACGAGTAGTACTATCACTACCTGCAAGTGCTAAAATCTCAGAACTGTTCCCTCTTAGGACCTGCACTTTGGTTTCATGCAGAATTCTCCTCGAAGCATCTGTTCTAAGCTTTGTAGCACCCGCGCCAACGGGATCTAGAATAATAGGTATCCCGACAGATCCAGCTTTTTGACCGGCGATAACCATGGAATCAACCCAGGAATCGGTTAACGTGCCAATATTGAGTACCAGAGAGCTCGCAAAGCTGACCATCTCTTCAACCTCATTTTGAGCATGGGCCATAACCGGAGAAGCACCGGTTGCAAGAAGTACGTTTGCGGTATAGTTCATCACCACAAAATTGGTGATATTATGAACAAGAGGTTTATTTGATCTGATGCGGGTGAGATTTTCTGCAGTCTGTTCGACAATATTCGGCATGAATCAGCCTCCTTTCCTACAATATTTTTTAGGTGAACAGAGGATGGAAGCAAACTGAGGATGAGTCGGAGAAAAACAATCGGAAGAAAGTTAGTTCCTGCAATTCCCTACGCTGGTTCAAGCCAGTTCAGGTTCAACGGGTATCATCTCAGGCTATAAGCCACCCCTGCAAGTGTCACCAACCGAACATAATTGAAGCAACAATCAAAGTCAAGCCTCCCCAAATCAATAGAGGGACGAGCCAAATTCTTCATATACAATGGTCACAGCGGAGCATGTAAGACTTGCGGCCACTTTACTCTTATCGCATAGGGGGGATGATATGAATACTTATGAAGATGAAAGACTGGAAGGAAAACGGAACGACATAACCGGTCAACTTGGCACTCTGATGCTGAATATGCTGTTGCTGAGCCTGAAAAAGATAAATCGTGAAAGTGTAATCTTTCATGAATTCGAGGATGCCAGAAAAATCAGCAAAATCTCAAGTAACCATAATTGCACAAGGTATGATATTTCCAGGATCAATATGGACCTTCACATAAGGCATGATTGCTTCTAATTTTACTTTGACTTGCCTGGGGGTACTGTGAGATACTATTTGTATTACAAACTCAATCTCACCCAATTTACAGGGAGATGCACATGCCTGAACTGTTTAAACTTATCACTCCAATTACCTATTGGATTCTAATTTCTCTCTGGTCTTTTATTCTTTATTTTTATTTAAAAAAGATGTCGGATAGCAGAACAAAACAGCTGTTTCATACTCTTGTGATAATACTCGCCATAGATGCCTTTCGTACTCTGTTTGAAAGTGTCTATTTTGGTCTCTGGTACACATCTCTTTCAGGGATGATACCGTTTCAGATAGGTGATTTCCTAACACGACCAGAACTTGTGATCATCCCAAAAATTATAAATGTTATTGCCGCGATAATTATTATTGTATTGCTGCTCAAAAAATGGCTCCCGAGAGAAGAACTAGAACAAGACATGCTAGGGACAGCTTTATATGAAAGAGATGAAGAATCCCGGGCCTTGTTTGAAAACAATCCAGTATCATGCTGGCTAGAGGATTTTACAGAAGTACAGACACATTTTGAAGTTCTTCGTGAAGAAGCAGTTTCTGATATCGATGCTTACTTCAATAAGTATCCTGAAAAGTTAGGAGAAATTTCTCAAGCTATCAAAATCAAGGATGTAAACCAGGCCACTCTAGACCTTCACAAAGCTCAGAATAAAGAACAATTATTCCAAGGTTTGAAAAAAACATTTACACCTGAATCATTTGAAGTGTTGAGAAAGGGGCTGATTGATTTGTGGAATGGCAAAATTCAAAGCAGCCATGACGGAATCGTAAGAACCCTTGATGGTGAATTACGGTATGTTCAAATAAACTACAGGGTACTACCCGGATATGAACGTACGCTAGAAAAGGTTTTGGTTTCACTTGTCGACAACACCCCTAGATGGCTTGCTGAAAAGGAATTATCAGTTAGTGAAAAAAAATACCGGAACCTTTTTGAACATATGGTCCAAGGTGTTTTTTATATAAATGCAGATGGAGTTTTGATAGATTACAACAATGCCGCTCTTGAAATATTTGGGCTAACTTCCGACCAATTTATGGGGAAAACTTTATCCGATCCACAATGGAAAGTAGTCAGTGAAGATGGCATAGAGCTACCTGGAGAAAAGCATCCCGCCATGGTAGCATTGCAAACAGGGAAAGAAGTGCGAGATACTGTTGTTGGTGTTTATAACCCTAGTAAAAAACATTTTAAGTGGCTTGTTGTTAACGCTATTCCACAATTTAACAAAGCAGGGGAAACACCGTATCAAGTATTTGTCACGCTACAGGATATCACTGAACTCAAAAATGCGGAACGAGAAGCCATAATACTACAGACAACTATTGATCAGGCTCCCGTTGGTGTCGCTTTGGCTGACGAACAAATCAATATTTATTATTGTAATCCTAAAGGCTTGGGTACACGAGGAGGAGCGACAGAAGACTTGGTTAAAATCCCCAAAGATGCTTTTACGAATTGGCAGGTGTTAAAGTTGAACGGGGAGCCGTATGAAGTGGACGACTTGCCCTTGGTTCGGGCGATTACCAAAGGAGAGAGTATAAGAGAAGAGTTTATCGTTCGACACCAAGATGGTTCTGATCACATATGTGATGCCTCCGCTAATCCCATTTATGAAAACGGGATAATCATTGGTGGAATGCTCATCTTCCTCGACGTCAGTGAACGCAAGCAGGCAGAAGAAGCATTGCTTGAAAGTGAGGAACGTCTTCATCATGTATTTACCAATTCACCTTTCCCAATCATGGTACATGCAGAAGATGGTCGTACTATCATGATCAATAAAACATGGACCGAATTAACGGGATATCTACATGCTGATATTCCAACGATTGCAGAATGGACCGAAAAAGCCTATGGAGAAAAAAAGGAAGATGTTTCAAACAACACGATCAAACCTCTTTATACAATCGAAGAAAGGGTTGATGAAGGAGAATTTTCCATAAGAACTAAGGATGATCGCACTATTGTATGGGACTTTAGCTCTGCTCCAATAGGTGAACTTCCCAATGGCCAAAAATTAGTTGTTAGCATGGCAAAAGATGTTACAGAACAAAAAATAGCAGCACAAGAAAAACAGAAGATGGAGATGAAACTTAATCATGTCCAGAAGATGCAATCAATCGGCAACCTGGCTGGCGGCATAGCCCACGATTTCAACAACATCCTCACCTCTATTATTGGATTTACGGAACTTGCTCTTGGAGATGCGGCAAAAGGATCGCCCCAGGAAGACAACTTAGAAGAAGTCTGCATCGCTGGAAATAGAGCTAAAGATTTGGTTAAGCAAATTCTTGCATTTGCCCATCGGTCTGATGAAGTAGTTAAGCCTATTCGACTAAGCGATATTATCGATGAGACATTAAAACTGCTAAGGCCCTCGACCCCAACAACTATCGAAATTATGTCCTCCATCGAAAGTGGGTCTCTTGCAATGGGTAACTCATCCCAATTAAGCCAAGTTGTCTTAAATTTATGCACCAACGCTATTCATGCTATGCAAAATCAAGGTGGAATTCTTGAGATAAGCCTAAAAGATACTGTGGCAACTGAAGGTCACAAGTTGAAAGGGTTGAAGCTTGATCCAGGTGATTATATAGAATTTAAGGTCTCTGATAATGGTCCTGGGATTGATCCGATGATTATCGAGAATATTTATGAACCCTACTATACAACAAAGGATGTTGGAGAAGGGACTGGCATGGGACTAGCCATGGTTAAGGGGATCGTGGAAAGCTATGGTGGAAATATTGTGGTGCAAAGTAAACTAAACGAAGGAACAGTATTTACAGTACTTCTGCCAATTTCAAAAAGCAGGGACAAAAACACTTCACCTCAAACAGCGACACTTGCATTAGGAACTGAGCACATTCTCTTTGTTGACGATGAGCCTCCCATAACCAGAATGGGAAGTCGCATCCTTAAAAGCTTGGGTTATACAGTAACAATAAGGACCAGCAGTAGTGAGGCGCTTGAATTGTTTAAAGAAAAACATGATGAATTTGATCTGATAATATCCGATATGACAATGCCATCCATGACCGGAGATATTCTCGCAGTGGAAATGCGGAAAATAAGACAAGACATCCCTATTATACTTTGTACTGGGTATAGCAATAAAATGAATGAAGACAAGGCAAAAGCTGTTGGCATTGACAGCTTTGTGCATAAACCGTTTACAAAAATGGATTTTGCCAACACGATCAGAGAGGTTTTGGATGCTAAATGATCAGTAAAAACTTGAGGTTTCCAATGCAAACCTCCCTGAAATTCACACCTCATTCTAGATTTCGAGAAAACCTTGGAAAAATAAAGACTTAGGGTGGATTTGGAAAAAGCCTCATATTCGAGGCCCACAACGAAGAAGATGGAGAGTTTTTACGGATCCATCAGGTTTACGTTAGAGAGCAATATGGTGAAAGACATGGAAGCAATATTGGATCATCTGTCTGAGTACCGATCCATTGATTTTAGCGGATACAATTCACAGCCCTTGGAAAAACTTCTGAACCAAAGAATAGAGGCCTCAAAAAATCAAAACTGCAGTGAATATCTTGACTATTTAAAAAATGATCCCGACGAACCTGACAAACTGATTTCGGCCTTAACCATTCAATTCAGTGGATTCTTTAGAAACCCTCTGGTATTTTATTCCCTTGCTGAAAAGATCTTGCCCCGAATTCTCCAACAAAAGAAAGTCGAAAGAGAAACCATCATTAGGGCATGGTCAGCTGGATGTGCCCACGGAGAAGAGATTTATTCTCTGTCCATACTGATAAAAGAACTTTCCGAAAAAGAGGCTTCATCGATAAAGCCACAACTTTTCGCCACCGACATTAACCAAACGGCCTTACAGAATGCAAAAGAGGCAATTTATAGATTCGAAAGTATTCAAAACGTCCCCTATGGCTTGATTAGAAAGTATTTTTCAAAGGAAAACAAATTATTTCAGTTAAAAAATAAAACTCTCTCCCCTGTTAATTTTGCATTCCACGATCTCCTCGACAAAGTTACGTCTGCGCCTCCAGAGAGTATCTTCGGTAATTTTGATTTAATTTTATGCCGAAATGTTTTGATTTATTTACAACCAAAGTATCAAAGTATCGTTTTTCAGAAGTTATATATGTCCCTGGCTATTGATGGCTATTTGGTGCTTGGAGAAGCTGAGCTTTTGCCGGCACGATTTGAAAAATATTTTACCCACCTGGATGATCTGCATATCTACCAGAAGAAGGGATAATGGTATTACAAGGAGTACATGATGTTATTTGAATTTAAAAGCGTACGGACCCGTTTAAACGTCTGGTTTCTCCTGGTCGCTTTGATCCCCCTTATGGCTGCGGTCTCAATTATTTATTTCGAACGGGTTTCATCTATCAAAGCCGAGTCATTTCAAAGACTTGTCGCCATCCGTGATCTAAAAGTATCGCAGCTTAATATCTGGTTGGAGGAGAAAACCGGAGATATTAAGCTACTGGCAGAAGTTCCGACGGTACGCTCCTTAAAGAGTATCATCACATATGGAAGAAAAAGCGTCCAGGACCAGGCAAAGATGGACGAGGTCAGGGTAAATCTCAAATCTCGTATCAAAAATTATAATGATTATACTGAGGTTTTTTTGATTTCAGCACAGACTGGCAGGGTTGTCCTTGCATCTCGCCAGGACCTAGAAGGGGCGGACCGGTCGAAAAATCTTTTCTTTACCGAACCTCTCAAGACGAGATCCTTTTTTATCAAAGACATTCATTACTCAAAGACCTTAAATAAGCCCGCCTTAACATTTTCTGCCCCTGTGTTCGATATTGATAACAAGGATGAACTAATCGCAATTCTTGTGGCTCGGATTGATTTGAACCAATCGCTGTACAACATGCTTCTTGCCCGGCCAGGGATGGGGGAGACCGGGGAAACTCTTATTGTTAACAAGGATGTTATTGCCTTGAATGAACTGCGCTGGTATGACAACGCCCCTTTGAACCTCAAAATCCACGCGTTCCCTGCTGTTCAGTCCTCAAAAGGAAATACTGGCATTATCGAAATAGAGGACTATCGCAAAAAGAAGGTCCTCGCTGCCTACACCCATATTCCCCTCACAGGGTGGGGGTTTATTGCAAAACAGGATCTTGATGAAATATATAAGCCAATAAAAGATCTCCTGAGAAACAGCCTGATCATCATGCTCTGTTCCTGTGTCTTTGTGTGTATTACTGCAATCGTAATTTCCAAAGGTATTTTAGCTCCGCTCATTTCCATGACTGCTCTGGCTAACCGGCTGAAAAATGGTGAATATTCAGTACGGAATTCAATGCAGCGTTCTGACGAGTTTGGCAGCCTTGCAGAATCAATTGACAGCATGGCTGATACCTTAACTGGACAGATGAATGTCCAGAATGGTGTTTCAAAAGTTTTGGATTCGGTGGTTGATGCTTCAGAAGTGACCGATTTCACAAAAACCCTCCTCGAAGACCTCCTGAAACTCACTTCATCTGACCTTGGGGTCTTTCATCTACTGGATGAGAATCAAAAGCAGTATGTCGCCGTCAATGCCATAGGCGCCGATTCCAAGCTTATACAACCGGTAAACGCTCAGCAACTCAGCGGAGAGATAGGCAAGGCAGTCTCCTTAAAAGAGATCTGCCACCTGCAGAACATTTCAGAAGAGACCTTTTTTCAGCTAGAAACCTTTGCCGGTAAAATTGTGCCGCGCGAGATTATTACCATTCCCCTGCTGAATATGGGAAAAGTCGAAGCCGTTGTCTCTCTGGCCTCAATTTCTGGATATTCCCTCAACCATCTTGAGATTATCAAAACAGCCTGGAGAACATTAAACACAGGCCTTTCTAGCCTGCATGCCACCGAAAAGACACGCCTGCTTGCCAATGAATTGCAGGAAACAAATGTGGAACTCAAGGAGCAGAGGTTTGAACTGCAGCGCCAATCCGATGAGCTGCAGGAACAAAATGTTGAGCTCGAAACGCAAAGACAACAAGTTGAGGAAGCTACCCGTCTAAAAAGCGAATTCCTTTCCAATATGAGCCATGAACTGCGAACACCTTTAAATTCGATAATGGCTCTTTCCAAAGTTTTGATTTTAGAAACAGAAAAACAACTCGACGATGAACAGAGAAACTATCTTGAAGTGATTTCCAGGAACGGCAAAAAACTCCTCAAACTGATTAATGATATCCTTGATCTGGCAAAAATTGAGGCAGGCAGAATGGATTTGACTCCGAAAACGTTCTCTGTACGACATTTTCTTGAGACAATAATTGAAGGTTTTGATCTTATCTGCCTGGAAAAAGGTATCGAAATTTCTCTGCAGCTTGAAGAGAAAATTCCACATATTAAAAGTGATGAAATCCGAGTCAATCAGATTCTCCAGAACATTATTAGCAATGCGGTTAAATTTACGAATAAGGGCTGTGTGAGTATAACCGCCAAACACGATCGAAATCATGTTGTGATCACTATTCACGATACCGGCATAGGTATTACCGAAAAAGACTTGCCATATATCTTCGGTGAGTTCCGGCAGGTGGACGGAAGCTCATCGCGGAGTTTTGAAGGAACCGGCCTTGGTCTGGCAATAGCAAAGAAGTCTGCCGCCTTGCTTGGCGCAGAAATTACTGTATCCAGCACTTCAGGAGAAGGAACATGCTTTACCGTAAAGCTGCCTATTGTTTGGCATGGGAACACATTGCCGGATATTCAGCCTGATGAGCCGCTTTTATTATCAAAAACCTCAGTTAGACAAAAGAACAAAACAATTCTCGTGGTCGATGACGAACCGGACACCGCCAAAACCATAGCAAATTACCTGACAGATGCAGGGTACAACACCCTGATAGCATTGTCCGGGAAAGAAGCTGTTGAAATTACCCGAACCCATGAACTTTTTGCCATGACCCTGGATATTGGAATGCCTGACATGGACGGCTGGGAGGTGCTACAACAGTTAAAAAGAGATCCGAAGACTGTAGCAGTCCCTGTTATCATTGTGTCAGTGTCTGATGATAACAAAACCGGTTTTGCCCTTGGTGCGACAGATTTCATAACAAAACCCGTAAACAGGGATCAATTAGCCGCAGCCATAATGAAATTGAGCCAGGTGAAAGTCGAATCAGTCATGGTTGTCGATGACAATGAGATGGACAGGCAGAACATTGTCCGGATGCTGGTGGCGCAATCCTTGGAGGTCAGAGATGCGGATAGCGGCCCCCGCTGCTTTGAACTGCTTGCAGAAGGCGTACCTGATCTGATTGTGCTTGACCTGATGATGCCCGGCATGAGCGGATCCGACGTACTTGACCGGTTACGGAATGCACCGAATACCAGAAATATTCCAATTATAATTGTCACCGCAAAAGATTTGACTACTGAGGAGAAAAGACTGCTCCAAGAACAGATGACTCTTGTAATAGAAAAGGACAAACTCTCCATCAACACCTTCTGGTTGAAACTGCAAGACTATCTTGAGGACCTGAATCAATCAATTCCAGATGTTTCATTCAACAATGAGACTGCTAAAAATAAAATTCTTATTGTTGAAGATAATCCGGACACCATTCTCCAGGTTAAATATGTCCTGACCAAGGCCGGTTATGAGGTGTCTACAGCAGGCAGCGGTTCTGAAGCTCTTGAGTATATCAAACATACCATTCCTGACGGGATTATTCTTGATCTGATGATGCCTGAAATCGATGGGTTTGAGGTGCTTGAAGAAATTCGCGGCACTGATAAGACCGCCTGTATTCCCGTACTGATCCTGACCGCTAAAGATCTGACAAAAGCTGATTTGCAAAGGCTTAGCCATAATAATATTCAGCAGCTGATCCAAAAGGGAGATATCGATGTTGACGGGCTTTTATTCAAAATTGACGTGATGCTGGGTAATCAGCCCAAAACTCAAAAACTTCCCCAGGAAAAGGCACCTTCTGACAAAAACAACGGGATGGCTCAGGTGAAAAGCTCTGTGCGCCGGGTGAGCTCAGGAAAGCCTGTGCTATTGATTGTCGAAGATAACCCTGACAATATGATCACCCTCAAGGCAATTTTAAAGAATAAGTATACCTTGCTGGAGGCATATGACGGTGAAGAGGGCTTGCAAAAAGCTGTTCACTCCTCTCCCGATCTGGTTTTTCTTGATATGTCACTTCCCAAAATGGATGGATATGAGGTCGTACGGCAGTTAAAGAAAGACACAACGACAAAGGCAATACCGATTGTTGCCCTCACTGCCCATGCAATGAAAGGAGATCAGGAAAAAATATTGGCTGCGGGCTGCGATGATTATATCTCAAAACCAGTTGATCCTGAAAAGATACTGGATTGTTTAAAAAAATGGCTGGAAATTGCCCCAAAGATGTAAGGATTTGGTCAAAATAAATAGAGGATAGGAAGTATGTCTAAAATACTGGCAATTGATGATAAACAGGACAATCTGCTTGTTTTAAAAGCAGTTTTGAAAAATTTTATGCCTGCCATCACTCTGGTTACCGCCCTGTCAGGTCAAGAAGGCTTGGAAAAAGCTGCTGAAGAATCACCTGATACCATCCTCCTGGATGTTAAAATGCCCAAAATGGATGGCTATGAAGTGTGCCGGCAACTGCGGTCAACAAAACAGACCGAAAACATCCCGATCATCATGTTGACTGCGGTGGAGACCAATTCCGAAAGCCGAGCCCACGGTTTGAATGCCGGAGCCGATGCGTTTCTTACAAAACCAATTGAAGAAAATGAGTTAGTGGCTCAAATTAAAGCCATGTTGCGCATTAAAAAAGCAGAAGACCTCCTGCGGCATGAAAAAGAGTCTTTGCAGGACCTAGCTCTGGAAAATTTAAAAAAAGCACAACTCTATCTTGATATTGCCAGGGTTTTAATTGTAGCCCTGGACGTCTCAGGTAATATCACCCTTATGAATCAATACTGCTGTAACCTTTTAGGGGTAAAAGAAAAGGACACCTTGGGGAAAAACTGGTTTGACTATTTCATACCAAAGAGAATAGCGAATGAAGTAAAAAGTGCATTTTACCGTTTAATGAATGGAGAAACTGAACTGGTTGAATATTATGAAAATCCTGTATTCACAGCAAATGGAGAAGAGAGATTTATCGCCTTTCAACGCACTATTATTAAGGACAAAGGCGGAACAGTAAACGGTATCCTCTTCTCCGGAGAAGATATCACCGAACGTAAGCTGGCAGTTAAGGCACTTCAGGAAAGTGAAAAAAAATACCGTGCTCTTTTTGAGAATGAGGCAAATGGTATATTTATCTATGAACCTTCAACAATGATCATTCTTGACGCAAATCCCGCAATGTCATCAATTTATGGTTATAGCCATGAAGAACTGCTTAGGCTGAACTGTCTCTATCTTAGTGACGAAGTTGACAAACCTCAAAAGGCTACGTCCAAAGCTGAGAAGAATGGTAGATTTAGTGTCAACACCAGATGGCATAAAAAGAAAGATGGGACTGTGTTTCCTGTAGAATTAGATATCTACACAGTTCATTTAAAAGGAAAAGTTCATGGCTATACTGTCGTTTCTGATATCACAGAACGTATTAAAGCCGAGGAAGAAAAGCTCCAACTTGAAGCCAGACTCACCCAATCTGAAAAAATGGAAGCCATAGGCACCCTTGCCGGAGGCATAGCGCATGATTTCAATAATATTCTGTCGGCTGTCATAGGGTTTACAGAATTGGCCCTTGATGCTGTGGAAAAAGAAACACCCATACAGGAAGATCTTCAAGAAGTGTATACAGCAGGATTACGAGCAAAAGCGCTAGTGCATCAAATATCAACCTTCGCCCGCCAATCCGATGAGGAACTTAAACCAATTCAGGTTGATGCCATCATCAAAGAAGTTCTTAAGTTTATCAGATCTTCGATACCAACCACGATCGAAATCAAACAAAACATTGTAAGCGATTCTC
>CAZDJE010000057.1:0-24507 GCA_964505715.1 uncultured Desulfocapsa sp.
TTTGATTGGAAATACACCTTAACATACTGTCTCATTTGCAGGATCCACTATATACTATGCAAGGTAGTACGGTGGTTCATTCACCAGACGGGATAAACCAGTATAGAGTAAACATCAAAACCATTCGTGGTGATTATAAGGATGGCAAAGAGAATAAAAATCGTCTGCGGATGTGGGAGAAAACTGATTTCATGCCAAGTCCTGGTGATATTTTCCAGGAGCGCCTCTATTGTGTGCAATGGATGAAGAAAAAGTCAAAGGGCAAAAAGTTCGACTATGAATTCCGGACTGTGACCGCTGAAGACCTTGAACGTGAACAGAAGGTTATTGATTATGTTGCTGCCAATATTGCAGAGTGGCAGGAGAAGAGGTATGTCCCGGATATGTTTATTGAAAAAGGTTACAATACTGATCAACCAATTCGCGAACGGGGTTGGACCCATTGGCATCATCTTTGGGGTTGCCGACAACTATTATACTTAGCGACAATTAGAAAGAATATTGAGACCCCAGAAATATATGTTACTTTTTCTGGTTTACTCGATTTCACAAGTAAATTATGTCGATGGACAACCGCATCCAAAGGTAGCGCTAAGATTGGCAAGGGTAAAAGAACAGGTGGTGCAAGCGATAACCCAGCAAATGTTTTTTATAATCAGGCGTTAAACACATTTTGGAATTACGGCATACGTTCAGCCGGACAACTATCTGAAGTTCTTAATAAAAAAATCAAATCAGAACCATTTTCAGACTCTCAGCAATATGATGTAACCACAAGTTCAGCAGAAAATTTACAAACTGAAAACGACATATACATAACTGATCCCCCATACGGTGATGCCGTCAAATACGAAGAAATCACCGAGTTCTTTATCGCCTGGTTGCGGAAAAATCCTCCCAAAGAGTTTGCCCACTGGACATGGGACAGCCGCCGTTCTCTAGCCATTAAGGGAGAGGATGATGGTTTCCGTCGAGGCATGGTGGCCGCCTATCGTAAAACGGTCGAGATGATGCCGGACAACGGCATCCAGGTCTTGATGTTCACCCACCAGAGCGGCTCCATCTGGGGAGATATGGCCAATATCATCTGGGCCAGCGGCCTGCAGGTGACAGCAGCCTGGTATGTGGTTACAGAAACCGATTCCGCCCTGCGTCAGGGAGCTAATGTCAAAGGTACCATCCTTCTTATTCTCCGTAAACGGCACCAGGAGCTTGCCACCTTTCGTGACGATCTGGGCTGGGAGATTGAAGAGGCGGTCAAAGAGCAGGTGGAGTCCCTGGTGGGGTTGGATAAATCTGTCCGAGCTCAGGGAGCCGAAGGTCTCTATTCCGATGCTGACCTGCAAATGGCTGGCTATGCTGCGGCCTTAAAGGTGCTCACCGCCTATTCTGTAATTGACGGTAAAAACATGGTGAACGAAGCCGAGGCCCCCCGGCAAAAGGATAAAAAAACCTTTGTGGATGAACTTATTGATTTTGCCGTGCAGACCGCTGTACAGTTCTTGGTACCGGTGGGCTTTGAAAAGACTGAATGGCAGAAACTTCTGCCTGTGGAGCGTTTCTATCTGAAGATGATCGAGATGGAGCATCAGGGCGCAAAGACCCTGGATAATTACCAGAACTTTGCCAAGGCCTTCAAGGTCCATCATTTTGACCAGTTGATGAGCGATAGCTCAAAGGCTAACTCGGCCCGCTTAAAGCTTTCTGCTGAGTTTAAAGGGGCAATGATGTCGGGGGACAGTGAAATTGCCCAGAGTCCGCTGCGAGCCCTGCTCTATGGTATTTACGAAATCAACAAAGGACTGGAGGTGGATGATGTCCTCCTCCACCTGATGGATAACTTCCAATCCTACCTGCAACACAAACCACTCATGGTGAAAATGGCAGACTATCTGGCCCAAAAGCGGGAGGGCTTGAAAAATACGAAAACCTTTAAGCCGGATGATGAGGCAAGCGGGGTCAGGGTACTCGCTGAAGCAATGCGTAACCAGAGGTTGTAAATTATGACGAAAGAACGAGACGACTACCTCGACGATGAAATCATTGAGATCGAAAATCCAGATACCACTCCTGAGGGAGATGATGAGAATGAAGCAGTCGACCCCGGTATGCAGGAACCCTTTAATCCCTCTGAAATAAACATCATTTCCAAACCGGATACCCTGCACAATATCATTGAGCGTTTGAAGCATGATGAGATTGATATGAATACAGACTTTCAGCGTCACGCTGAACTGTGGGGCAATCCGAAAATGTCCAGATTAATAGAATCAATTCTTATTCGCTTTCCTCTGCCGGCATTTTACTTTGATGCCTCTGATGATGATAAATGGCTCATTGTCGATGGTCTTCAACGGTTGTCTGCAATTCGCAAATTCGTGGTTGATAAAAAAATGACCCTCCGAGGTCTTGAATATCTTACGGATTTTAATGGTATGAAATACGACGAGTTACACAGGACCTATAAAAGGAGAATAGACGAATGTCCCATCACTCTGTTCTTAATTCAACCCGGTACCCCTGAAGCGGTGAAATATTCGATATTCCGCAGAATCAATACAGGAGGTCTTGTCCTCACTGATCAGGAGATCAGGAATGCCATGGCCAAGCCTGTCATACGAAAATATTTGGAGGAACTTGCCTCCTACGAGTACTTGAAAAAGACCATTGGCGACCAGTCCCGGAGAATGGTGGATCAGGAGTTAGCCCTTCGTTATCTAGCCTTTCAGTTTATGGATTATGAACAGAGTAAGAAAAACATCTCCACTTTTCTTGATGAGATGATCGACAAACTCCAGAAATCCTCGGATGCAGAGTTAGATTATTATCGGGCATCATTCCAATCAGCGATCTATCGTTGTTGGCAGATTTTTGGTGCTGCTGCTTTTGAAAAACGGGTTAATGACCAACAACCCCGAAGGCGGCGCAAAAATTCAACACTTTTTGAGGTCTGGACCAACGCACTGGCAGAAGTTTCTGAAGCGGAAATGGAAATTCTTTATGAACGAAAAGAAGGGTTGGTGCAAAAGGATCTCGATTTGATGACTAACAACAATGATTATTTCAAGTCAATTACCTACTCGACCCAGAAAAAAGATCATTTTCGAATCCGAAGAAAAGCGGTCGCCCAAATAATTAGAGAGGTTCTCGATTCTTGATTTCTTACGAATTCAGCGTTTCAAATCATTAAATGATGCAAGTTTCCCCCTTTCCGCCCTCAATCTGTTTAGCGGGTTGAATGGCATGGGAAAATCATCATTGATTCAAACCTTACTGTTGTTACGGCAGTCCCAAGAGCAAAACACCCTGAGTGAGAAAGGCTTGCTGCTGAAAGGAGAATATGTCTCTGTGGGCACCGGTCAGGATATTTTATCGGAAAATGCCGAAAAAGAAACCGTCGAGTTTACCCTGGTCTGGGAAAACCAGGACCCTGTTCATTTTATTTTTACTTATTCCAGTAAGTCAGACTTGCAACCTCTGGGACAGAAAGTACTGCTTCCCAAGCAGGCATTTAGTCTCTTTAACAAAAATTTCCAATATCTGTCGGCGGATCGCATCAGTCCCAAGACCGCCTATGAAGCCTCGGATTATTATATCAAAGATTTAAACTCCATTGGCAACCACGGGGAATATACGGCCCATTATATTGCCGAAAATAGCCAGGAAGCCTTGCCCATAGAAGCACTCAAACATCCAGATGCGCCCTCTGCAAGGTTGCTGGACAATCTCGATAAATGGATGTCTGAGATTTCACCGGGAATCAGGATCCATGCCAAACTTCACCAGGCCATGAATAGTGTTGCCTTGAGTTATGCTTTTGAACAGGGAAAGGAGGTGACTGCTGATTTTAAGCCACAGAATGTGGGCTTCGTCTTACCTTTGTTCTCCCGGTTCTGGTGACGATTCTTCGGGCCAAACCCGGTGATATGCTCATTATTGAAAATCCGGAAGCCCATCTGCATCCCGGTGGCCAATCTGTTCTGGGAAAACTCTGTTCCATTGCTGCAACAAACGGCGTGCAGCTCTTCATAGAGTCGCATTCTGATCATTTTCTAAATGGCATACGGGTGGCTGTAAAGGTGGGACTTATTCCCAACGATAAGGTGAAACTCTTTTTCCTGGAGCGAGGCATCTCGGTGCATGAGACCATGGTGCTTTCTCCTGAAATTGACAAACTGGGTAGAATCAGTATGTGGCCTCAAGGCTTCTTTGATGAGGGTGACAAGCTCTTGGAGAAGCTTTTATGACATCCTGTCTTGTTTTTAACCATCATGCTCTGCCATTTGCTGCGGCCAGTGATGCTGACAAGGTGATCCCCGATTTTTTGAAGGTCTGTATTGAATCTCAGAATGTGGGGCTTGCCACCATCATTGTTGATGAAACTATTGATCGTGACTGGTTTAGACTGGAACTGGCAGAGGGCTATTTCTGGCAGGACTGGTATGGGAAAAATCAACAGGGTGAAAACAGAGATCGCATCAGAGCTTTTCGAAGTCTGGCCACCAGGCAGCCTTTTTTCAGCATAGAGGATATTGAGGAAGGTGTTGACCTCTTTGACGTAAGCCTTGATGGCGACACATCATTGTCAGCACTTCGCGCTGCCGCCTGGCATGAAGTGCCTCTTACGAGTTTGCCAACCCGCTCCCCCTGGCTCAGCTCCCCCTTGTGTGTTACAGTTGAAACCCTAGATGAGACAGGTGACGTTTCAAGTCAGCTACTCGATATTTTGAATTTTTACTCTTTTGAAAGTTTTGAAGAGGAAGTTACCGCACTTCGTGATCAAAGAAATTCATTAATCAAATCTGGGAAGGAGCTTATAGAGAAGCAGGAACAATTCTTTCCCAATCTCATTTTCTGTGGAGTTGCTCCTCAGCAACTCAATACATGGTCTGCAAGTAATACGACTCTTACGCAGGTAAAGGAGTCTCTCTCAAGTCTGAACACATTTTGCGAAAAATGGAGGGACGGAACATACGAGAGTTATCGCCATGAACTCCTGCGGGATGTTGGGCTCAATCATAAGGTGAGTGGCGAGTCTGAGACCGTGATGAGAGATCCGCGCTTGAAGGGTCAGCGAGAGTTTTGGCTGCCGGAAGGCCGGAAAGAGGTCTTTGAAAATCATGTCAAACTCAGTAATAGCTACCGGCTTCATTTCTTCCCTGACAGTCAAACAAGACGTATCTATATTGGGCACATAGGGCCACATCTCAAACTAGGTAGAGGGTGAGGAGTTCATTATGACCATTCGTCGTTTCTCCTCCCGAACTGAACGGTTGGATAGAGAGTTTCTCGCCAGCTCTCTTGAGGGAGCGGTCAAATATTTTCGCATTGCCGGTTATTTTCGCAGCTCAATTTTTGAGTTGGTTGGAGAGGAAATTTCCAAAATTTCCGAGGTCAAAATTATCTGTAATTCCGAGCTGGATATGGCGGATTTTCAGGTGGCAACAGGTCGTTCCACTGCTCTGAAGGAAAGGTGGAATCAGGTGGATGTTGCAGCAGAAGCACTTCTAAAAAAAGAGCGCTATCAGATTCTTGATCAGCTGCTTAAATCCGGTAGCGTTGAAATCAGGGTGGTTCCTAAAGAGCGGCTGTTTCTACATGGAAAAGCTGGATCCATTCACTACCCCGATGGCAGTCGTAAATCTTTTGTCGGTTCTGTTAATGAGACAAAAAGCGCCTTTGCCCATAATTATGAATTGGTTTGGCAGGACGATGAGGAGGAGAGTGCCGATTGGGTAGAACAGGAGTTTTGGGCGTTATGGAAAGACGGTGTTCCACTCCCTGACACCATTTTGGCGGAAATTAATCGGGTGGCCAACCGGAGGGAAGTGACGGTTGAGGTATTGGAACCTGTTGATGTCCCTGCTGCAGCCATGGCAGAGGCTCCTATCTATCGGGGCGGTGAGCAGTTGCAACCCTGGCAGCGCTCGTTTGTAACCATGTTCCTTGAGCATCGTGAGATGTATGGCAAAGCACGCTTGCTGCTGGCCGATGAGGTAGGTGTCGGCAAAACATTGTCAATGGCAACCAGCGCCCTGGTCAGTGCCTTGCTTAATGATGGCCCGGTTCTTATCCTTGTTCCTTCGACGCTGACCTTGCAGTGGCAAATTGAAATGGTGGATAAGTTGGGGATCCCTACTGCTGTCTGGTCGTCGCAAAAAAAAGTTTGGCTTGGAGCCCAGGGCCAAATTCTGTCCCCACGAGGTGATGGTGCTTCAATCAAGAAGTGCCCTTACCGAATAGCAATCATTTCCACGGGACTCATTATGCATCAGCGTGATGATGGTGAGTTCGTCAAAGAAGCAGGGATGCTTCTGAAAAACAGATTTGGCACGGTAATTCTGGATGAAGCTCATAAAGCCAGGGTAAAAGGAGGGCTTGGCGAGAACGCATCCAGGCCGAATAATCTGCTGGCATTTATGCAACAGATTGGCAAGCGAGCCAGACATTTGATTTTGGGGACGGCAACTCCTATTCAGACCAATGTCCGGGAATTATGGGATCTGCTTGGAATCTTAAACAGCGGTGCGGATTTTGTCCTGGGGGACTCTCTTTCGCTCTGGCAGGACCATGAGCAGGCAATCCCAATGGTAACCGGGAAAAACACTGTCAGCTCAGAACAGGAAGCGTGGCAATGGCTGCGCAATCCACTGCCACCAGCTCAGGAGCATCATACGCTGCAAAATATCAGAGACTCGTTAGGGGTTAAGGAACAAGAGTTTTATTGCTCGCATGGTTTTGAAAATCTGGATTGGATGATTCAAAGTATGTGGCTTTCAGAGTGCCTTGCTCCAGACTTCTTTAAGATGAACAACCCGGTATTACGCCATACGGTCTTGCGTAAAAGAAAACAGCTGGAAGAAGACGGCCTTCTTGAAAAAGTTGGTGTAAATACTCATCCGGTGCGACAAAATCTTGCTCAATACCAGTCTCGCTTTGTTGATTTGGGTATTCCCACCAATACCCCCTTTGAAGTAGCGTATGAAAAGGCAGAAGAATTCAGTAAGCTGCTGCAGTCACGTACCAGGGCCGGTGGTTTTATGAAATCTTTGATGCTGCAGCGGATCTGCTCAAGCTTTGCTTCAGGGCTCAAGACTGCTGAGAACATGTTGAGGCACGCCATCTCAAATGAGGATGATGACCGTATTGATGAGGTAGAACATATCCTATCCGAGATGACTCCCGCTGAAGCTGCCTGCTTGCAAGAGATTCGAACTCAGCTAACCCGCCCGGAAGCTGTGGATTCAAAATTCGACACGGTTAAATGGTTTTTGACGGAATTTCCAACTGATGGCAGGACTTGGCTTGAACATGGTTGCATTGTTTTCAGTCAATACTATGACACTGTTGAGTGGATAGCTGGAGAGCTGGCAAAATACTTTGATGGCGAAGTTGTTGCGGTCTACGCTGGTGCCGGCAAGAGTGGTCTTTTCCGAGGTGAGCAGTTTAACACGGTTGAACGAGAAGTGATTAAAGCCGCTGTGCGTACCAGGGAGATACGCCTGGTTATAGCCACTGATGCAGCCTGTGAAGGTTTGAATCTCCAGACATTGGGGACTTTGATAAATATCGATTTACCCTGGAACCCCTCTCGCCTGGAGCAGCGGCTGGGGCGTATCAAACGTTTTGGCCAGACACGTAAATATGTTGATATGGTCAACCTGGTCTACAGTGGGACCCAGGACGAAAAAGTGTACAATGTTTTATCTGAACGGCTTCGTGACACCTACGATATTTTTGGCAGTCTGCCGGATACCATTGATGATGACTGGATTGAGGACGAGGAAGAGTTGAGAGGGCGAATGGATGAATATATGCATGAACGACAAAATGCTCAGGACGCCTTTTCTGTAAAGTACAGAGATACCCTGGATCAGGATGCACACCTTTGGGAGCGTTGCTCCTCGGTTCTTTCTCGTCGTGATATAGTGAACAAACTTAGTGAGCCGTGGTAATAGAGGGGTAATTGTTTTTGATTAAACATCGGGCTTTGCCCGAGCGACGCCAAGAGGGAGGACTCTTCTGCGCGATAACATATGATATTAGGTTCTCCTTCAAGGAACGTCTTTGAAGAAGCAGGAGGAGTAACCTATGAAGGAATGGAAGTTACAGTTTCACGTGATGTAGGATTGCAAATATCGTCTAAGAGTCATTTACGGTAAATTAAGGAAAAAATAGATGGCATCGTAAGATATTTGTGTCGCCAAAAGGGCGTTGAGTTGCATGAAGGCCGCGCAATGCCCGATCATATTCACTTGCTTTTAAGCATACTACCTAAGTTTGATGGCATCGTAAAAACTCTTCATCTGTTTCGTTGCTGCATTCTTTATTCAATTACGACGTACCCTAGTACGCCGAGATTAAGTAAAAAATACGCGCCTCGTATATAAAGCTTTTTCCTTAGCCATCTCGAATTTGACTTTTTTACGAGCTTGTCAAGTTTAGGGGTGCCAATACGGCAAGATTTATAAAGGGCAAAGTGCCATTCGAATTCACCGTGAGTTCATGGGTACAAAAAGAATGACCGGCCTGAGTTTTGGGCTACTGGCTATTGTGCAGGCACGGTTGGTCTTGATGAGGAAATGATCAAAAAATATATCAAAGATTAGGATAAGTTTGATGAAAATAATAAATAAACTGGAAATCAGCAAGCCCCTTTAGGGGCTTTCCTTACGACAATGACTCCTTCGAGGGGGCCTCCCTAAATAACGTCCTCTGGGCGTGGTGGGTGGTCGCGTTGCTTTGGCAGTTTTTACAATTGTCCATACCTGTTCTGTCAGGAGCAGTCCCCCCTTAAGAAGACATTTCCTAGCTTTATCAGATAAATACTTCAGCAAGTACAGGCACTATTTGGTGGCTACTTTTTTCTTTCCAAAAAGTGCAGTGAGGAAAACCCCAGCTTCGTAGAGGAAAAAAAGAGGAACAGCAAGAAGGCCAGTTGCCATAAAGTCCCCGGCGGTGAGAAGAAAGGCCATAAAAACAATAGCTGCGTAGAAGTATAAGCGTTTGCTGCGAAAATATTGAGCTTCCACAAAACCCGCTTTACCAGCCATCACCATAAGAAACGGGATTTCAAAAGAGAGACCAAAGGCCAAAACAGTCCTAGCGACAAAGGTTAGATACTTTCCAAATTTGGGCAAGGGTTCCAGGCTGTCACTGGCATAGCTCATAAAGTAGAGTAGCATACGCGGTAGCACACCAAAAAGAGCAAATACGGCTCCGGCTCCAAAGAGAAGTGTTGCCCAGAAAACAACGGTTACTGCAAATTTCTTTTCATTGCCTCGGAGTCCCGGAGCAATAAACATCCAGACCTGAAAAAGACTGAAGGGAAAGCTGAGGAGAATACCAATAAGTACAGAGAGTTTCAGGTAGGAGAGAAAGGCTTCGGGCAGATTGGTATAAACAAGGTGGTCTAGATGTGGACTTGCAGCAAAAAGAGGTTCCATAAAGAAGCGGGCAATCTCTTCAGAAAAGAAATAGGCAAACCCGGAACAGAGGACAAGAACTGCAAAAACCCTGATCAGCCGCTGTCGCAGTTCCTCATGGTGGGGACGAAATTGCTCTAGGCTTCTGACAATAAGAGACACTAGCTTTGCTGCTCCGCGGCTTCTCTTTTGGCTTGTATCTCTGCCGTTTTAGAGTCATCCACTTCCTGCGCTGGCTCTTCCGCTACTGCTTCCGTCTCTTTTGTCTCTTCTGGCGTTTCCTTTTCAGCTTCAACATCTATAATGGTGGCAGCTTCTTCTTCTCCAGTGGCTCTTGGATCGTAAATCTTCTTGCGATCGCCTCCTGACCATTCATCGCTGCTGTCACCAAGAACATCGTTGGTTAGGGCCTTTGCCGCCTTTTCCAGTTCCGGTTTAATGTCATCAAGAGGATTTCCATCTTCGGTCAGACTCTCTTTCAGGGTATTCGCCGTTTTTTTCAGATCGAGAATTCCCTTGGCAACGGAGCGGGCAAGATCCGGTAATTTGTCAGGACCAACCACAATTAACGCCAATGCAAGTATAAGAATAAGTTCCGGTAAACCAATGCCAAACATATAAAAGCCTCAAAATTTTCAAGAGTGACTAAACCGAGAGTTCTTTTTCAGAACAGTTCAGCCAATGAAAAGCAAATGTAAGGTATTTGTATAAGGCTGTCAATAAAGAGCTTCCATTAAGGATGTCCGATATCATCAATCATTTTGTAGTATCGCTTGAAATCTTCAGTGGGAACTGCACTCTGCCAGTGGCCGATTACTTGAGCAATAAGGGTACAACTGAAAAACAGTCCCAGGATAAGTATAGGGAGAAGGAGTGGGGTGTTTTTCTTTTTTCCCGGAAGAGAAAGAGTTAGGCAATTTTTAGCAGGACAGACCTGTACGCACTCAAGACAGCCGATGCATTCAGCATTGCGCACTGTTTTTCTGTTGGTGATAGTAATAGAAGCAGGGCAAACGCGGTCACATTTTTTGCAATCAATACATGTCTCTTCGTTACGCTTGACCTGGAAAGGACTGAAAATGGCAAGGATTCCGAGTAGGCCTCCATAGGGACAGAGGTATCGACACCAGAAGTTCCGTATAACAAAAGAAAACAATATAATTCCAAGCATAATAGACCCGGCGAGTACACTTGGCTGCAGAAAAAAATGCAGCATCTTGGCATCGCTTATCAGGTTGTAGGCGGAATTGTGGAAGTCTGTGAGTCCTTCAAGGCTCATTTGCCAAAGAATAAGATAGGAAAAGAAGCCAAGCAGCAGGTATTTCAGGCTGAGTAAAGGAATGTCTATCCAGGCGGGTAATGAAAACAGGATACCCAGTTTTGTGCTGAATTTTTCGGCAAGATTCGATGCAAAGCCAATGGGACAGATCCATCCGCAAAAACCTTTCCGCAGGAACAGACTGATAAGCAATGCCGCAATAAAAAGAGTGAGTCCAGCTGGATGTATGGTGTCAAACTCTGCACCAAGAAGAAATCGTTTTATGCTGACGAGTGCTCCAAGTGGCAGAAATGCTTCGACAGCAGGAGGACGGGTAATATATGAATGGGTGTTTGAGTCAAGAGCCCAGAGATAGAAGGAGTAGAATTGCCAGCCGACCAGGAGGCAGAAGATGGCAAAGAGAGACTGGCATGTCAGTCGCAGAAAACTCAGGTTGTTACGGAGATTTATTTTATTGTTTTTTGGGGGCATGGGGATAGTCCTAAACCGTGTGCTAACGTGTAGCTAAAAGATGGTTGAAAATTAAAATCTAAATAATAGTAAATCCATTGGCTAGAATAGCTTTGATTCAGGTCAAGAACCACAGAAAATATAGGAATAATCAATTTTCCGATCTGGTTCCGGCATATCAATCTGCAAAAGATTGACTTTCATGGGGGACCTGACTATATTGACGCGGTTGTCCGTTGACATGCGGTAGGTGTGCCTTGATATTGTGTGGTTTTTTTTTGCACAGTATGAGGACGCAATAAAGTTGAGTGAACAGGAGATAGGAAATGTCCAGTGTTGTTGTTGTCGGTACCCAATGGGGTGATGAAGGTAAGGGGAAAGTTGTAGACCTTTTAACCCGTTATGCTGAGTGTATTGTCCGTTTTCAAGGTGGAAATAATGCTGGTCATACCCTGGTGGTAAATGGGAAAAAATATGTATTTCATATTATTCCTTCAGGGATTCTCTACGAAGATAAGCGATGCATGATTGGAAATGGTGTTATTATTGATCCCGGTGTTCTACTTGGCGAAATCAATGAACTCAATGAAAAGGGACTGCCTGTTACTCCCAAACGTCTGATTATCAGTGAAAATGCCCACCTTATCATGCCCTATCATCAGAGCATGGATAACGCAAAAGAGGCTTCATTGGCAGATGGGAAGAAGATCGGTACAACAGGGCGCGGTATTGGCCCCTGCTATATGGATAAGGTTGGTCGTACCGGCATTAAAATGGGTGATCTGCTTGATGATTCTCTGTTCCATGATAAACTTCAGGCAAATGTGGAAGAGAATAATTTTATGCTCACCACAAAATATAACTCAGCGCCTGTATCCTTTGATACCATCTATGCGGAATTTCAAAAATTTGCAGAGAAATTGACCCCTTTTATTGGCAATGTGTCCATGGAACTTGATGTTGCCCGTAAGGCAGGGAAACATATACTTTTTGAAGGTGCTCAGGGTACACAGCTTGACATCGATCATGGAACGTACCCTTTTGTAACATCCTCAAATACCATCGCCGGAAATGCCTGTAATGGTTCCGGTTTTGGTCCGGCACATATTGATTCTGTTATTGGAATCCTCAAGGCCTACACCACACGTGTTGGTGAAGGACCTTTTCCGACGGAGCTCTTTGACTCAGTTGGAAGAGAGTTGCAGGAAAAAGGTGGTGAAATTGGTGCAACAACAGGGCGTACAAGAAGATGTGGCTGGCTTGATGGTGTTGTCGCTACAGATGCAACCCGGCTGAATGGCTTGACGGGACTTGCTATTACCAAGCTTGATGTATTAAGTGGTCAAAATACCATAAAAATGGCTAATGCCTACGATCTTGATGGTCAGAAAGTAACAACGATGCCATCAAATATTAATCAGGCTGCCAGGGTGACACCCGTTTATGAAGATATGCCCGGTTGGGACGAAGACATTACGGGAGTTCGGGATTATGCTGATCTTCCTGTTAACGCAAAAGATTATATCAAGCGCATAGAAGATTTTACCGGGGTTGAGCCTGTTATTGTTTCCGTTGGACCCGATCGTGATGAGACAATGTTGCTTAAAAACCCCTTTGAGAAGAAGTAAAAAAGAGATATTCATTCAGGTGGCTATATTTACGGTCATCGCAAACATACTTAGTACTTGAGGTTTATTAATGGCAAGAATTACCGTTGAAGATTGTCTGGAAACCATTGGCGAAAACAAACGATTTGATCTTGTGCATCTGGCTGTGGAGAGGATTCGTCAGCACAGGCATGGTGAGCCCTATCTGGTTGAAGGAAAAAACAAAGAAGTGGTTATGACCCTCCGGGAAGTGGCCGCCAATAAAGTTACCTTTGACAATATTGATACGTTGCCCGATGCCGACGATGAGGTAGCGGAAGAAGTTGAAGCAGAAGATGTTGAAGAAGAAAAGGTTGTTGCCTGAGAAGGTGATAGCGAACACAACATTTTTATCTGATTAAATTGTGGTTGTAGAAGAATAAAATGCAGAAATGTTATTACGAAGTGCTGTCTATTGGAAAAACAGCAGACGGTACCGTAATCAAAAAGGCTTATCGCAAGCTTGCGATGAAGTTTCATCCGGATCGAAATCCCGATGATAAGGAAGCAGAGGCGTCTTTTAAAGAGTGCACCGAGGCCTATGAGGTACTTAGTGACCTCCAGAAAAGAAAAATCTATGATGCCTATGGTCACGAAGGTCTTAAAAGTAGTGGCTATCAGGGGCCGGGCAACTTTGAGGATATGTTCTCAGGGCTCGGTGACCTCTTTGGTGATCTTTTTGGCGGCGGCAATAGAGGACGGAGCAGGCGTAATGGCCCGCAGGCAGGAAACGATCTTCGCTATGATATTGAAATCACCTTTATGGAAGCCGTACATGGGCTTTCTAAAGAAGTTTCCATAAATAAACGTGACACCTGCTGGACCTGTGAGGGTTCCGGTTGTCGTCCCGGTCATAAGCGTGAAACCTGCCCGAGCTGTAATGGACGTGGACAGGTGATTCGATCCCAGGGCTTTTTTCAGGTCTCTTCAACGTGTCCACAGTGTCACGGTGAAGGCGAGATTGTAACCGAACCCTGTTCTGATTGTAATGGTAGCGGATTACTTGAAAAATCCAAAAAGGTTTCCCTTAAGATTCCAGCAGGGGTTGATACCGGGGCTCAGATGCGTCTTCGCGGAGAAGGTGAAGGTGGACGGCGCGGTGGACCATCTGGAGATCTTTACGTGGTCATTCATGTTAAGGAACATGACTTTTTTAAACGTGAAGGGCAGACTATCTACTGTGAATTCCCAATTCCCATGGTTCAGGCGGCGCTTGGATGCAAGGTCGATGTTCCAACAATTCATGGGAAGAAAAAGCTGACTATTCCTGCGGGAAGTCAGTCTGGAGAACGCTTTACTTTAAGAAAAGAAGGGGTTCCCAGTTTACGGGGAGGCGCGCGCGGTGATATGCTTGTCCTGTTGCAGGTAAAAACTCCGACGAATCTCTGTGACGAGCAGAAAAAGGTTCTGGAGAGTTTTGATAAATTGTGTAAGGAACATGGTCAGCATGAAGAGGATGAAGGTTTCTTTTCAAAGCTTTTTCATGAAGTAGTTGGAAAAAAGGATAAGGACTCCAAATAGAGGAGGCTTAAGGCACTACTATGGCTGAAAATCAGGAACAGGAACTTACTCATTTTGATGATGACGGCAACGCCATTATGGTGGATGTCAGTAAAAAAATAGAGACCGAACGTATTGCAACGGCAAGTGGAAGGATCACTTTATCACCGGATGCATATAACCGTGTGAGAAGTGGATCCATGTCCAAGGGAGATGTCCTCGGCGTTGCACGTGTTGCTGGAATCATGGCTGCTAAAAAAGTGGATAGTTTGATCCCTCTTTGTCATCCACTCGCCGTGACCAAGATTAATATTGATTTTACCTATCATGATGCTCAAAGACAGATTGAGATAGTTGCCGTTGTCGGGATTACCGGGAAAACCGGTGTGGAGATGGAGGCACTTACAGCTGTTTCCATTACGGCACTGACCATCTATGATATGTGTAAGGCCATTGATAAAGCGATGGTGATTAGTGATATTTGTTTAGAGAAGAAAACTGGCGGAAAGAGCGGGACATTTATTCGACCTGAATAACGGGTTGTTATCTGTCTCTTTTCATATTGAATATGCTTATGTTTAAAATGAGAGGTCTTTGAATGGAACAAAAAGTACTGGATAGCTTCCAAAAGCAACTTATTGAAAAACGGGATGATATCCAGAAGGAAGCGGAAAGGACATTAGCCGAATTGACTGATCAGTCTGGAAATATTCCGGATCCTAACGATCGTGCCAGTGCAGAATCTGGGCGAAACTTTGAGCTCAGAATCAGACAAAGAGAGCAGAAGCTGCTTTCAAAGATTGAAGAGGCTTTGCAAAGAATTGATGATGGCGACTTTGGTGAATGTGACAGTTGTGGCGAGCTTATTGGGTTGAAGCGACTCGAAGCAAGGCCAGTTACCACACTCTGTATTGAGTGTAAAACGACCCAAGAAACCAAGGAAAAGTCCCAAAGGAAATAGTGTAAATGCCCGAATTAAGAAGAGATCCGGTTCTTGGTAGATGGATCATTATTGCCAGGGAACGTGGGAAACGACCTTCCGATTTTGTTATTGTGGAATCCCCTGGTACTGGGGGATTTTGCCCTCTGTGTCCCGGCAATGAGAATACTACTCCCAATGAGGTGCTGGTATTTGGTCGTGATAATGAGATGCCTAATTCTCCGGGATGGAAGGTTCGGGTTGTACCAAATAAATATCCAGCTCTTGTCATTGAAGGGGATCTTAATCGTGAAGGTGAAGGACTCTATGATAAGATGAATGGGATTGGTGCCCATGAAGTTATTGTGGAGTCGCCTAATCATAGTGATATTTTTTCTCAGTTGCCTGCTGAGCATATGGTGATGGTTTTTAGGGCTTTTCAGGCGCGTATACGAGATCTGGAACATGATGACAGGTTTCGTTATGTTTTGGTTTTTAAGAATTTTGGAAAGGCAGCCGGTGCGTCTCTTGAGCATTCGCATTCTCAACTTGTAGCCCTTCCTGTGTTACCCAGAAAAATTGAATCTGAACTTGCCGGTGCGTTAACCTATTATAATTATAAAGAACGCTGCGTTTACTGTGATATTATCAGGCAGGAATTGAAGCAGGATGTTCGGGTGGTTTGTAAAAATGAGTTTTTCATTACCATCACTCCATTTGCTCCCAGAACTCCTTTTGAGATGTGGATTTTACCTATTCATCATTCCTCTGCCTATCATGAACAAAATGATGAAGAGTTGACAGCGCTTGCTGAAATATTTGCAGAAAGTCTTTGTCGCCTTGATGCCTGTATTCCCAATGTTCCTTATAATTTTGTACTTCACACACAGCCCCTGCGTTCCCAGCATATGAACCATTTTCACTGGCACTTTGAGATTGTGCCAAAACTTACCTCCATTGCTGGTTTTGAGTGGGGCTCAGGTTTTTATATCAACCCCATGCCGCCTGAAGAAGCAGCCTCCTATTTGCGGGAGTCACTGGAACGATTATCTTAGAGGATTCCATGAAAAAAATCTTACTTGTTGATGACGAAGAAGGTATCCAGATGCTCTATCGTGAAGAGCTTGAAGAAGAAGGATATGAGGTGATTTCCGCCTATACTGGTGAAGAGGGCATCCAGAAATTCAAGGAAGAATCTCCCGATCTTGTTATTCTTGATATTCAAATGCCGGGAATGAATGGCATCGAAACTCTGCGTCAGATGAAAATGGAAAACCCCACACTTCCGGTTATCCTGAGTTCTGCCTACAATGAGTATAAGCAGGATCTTGGAGCCTGGGCGTCCGATGAATATGTGGTTAAATCTTCAAATATTAACGATTTAAAAGAGGCTGTCCGCAAGCACCTCTCTTAGTATATGTAACTGAGCAGGGAGCATGATGCTAATTTTAATTATCACTGTCCCCTGTATGTAGACCCTTCAGCCTTTTCCTGCCAATGAAAGATATCCAGAATCAGGAGGATCACCGCCGCATTAATATTAAGAAAGTGGGGGTGAAGACAATCTCCTACCCTGTTACTGTTCTTGATAAGGCGCACTCCAAACAGCACACCATTGCAACGGTGAATATGTATGTCAATCTCCCCCATCATTTCAAGGGGACACATATGAGCCGCTTTGTCGAAATTCTGAACCGCTTTCACGGCGCAATAGATATCGGTAAGTTTCATGAAATTTTAGAAGATATGAAGAATAAGCTTGAAGCTGAAGCTGCTCATATCGAAATGTCTTTTGCTTACTTTATGAATGGAAAGCAGCAGGGACCAGGTACGCTCAATTCAAGCCGATATGAGTGCTGTATGCATGGTTCTCTTGAAAAAGAGGATGATCTCGAATTCCGATTTGTGGTTCCTGTCTCCCTGCCGACGAGTGAAAAAAATGGCCAAGGCCTTCCTCGTTCACACGGGCATTGGGGCCGTGCTGTAACAGCAGTGAAATTTAACAATTTCATCTGGATTGAAGATCTGATTACACTTGTTGAGACGGCAATCGATCAGGAACTTAATGTGGTACCTCGCCCTAATGAAAACAGTATGTCTGTAGAATCACTGACCCGTAGAGTTGCAAAATGTCTTGGTGCTGAAGAGGCTATTAAAGAATTTTCCATACGAATTGAAAATCTGGCACAGGGGTATTCAACCTTTGCTGTTATTGACTCTTCCTCCTGAAAGAGCTGAGATTAAATTTAATCCTAATTTAATATATTATTATGTCTGAATTACTTTTTGAGATTGGAATCGAAGAACTGCCAGCCGGGTTTCAAAAGCCTGCACTTGACCAGTTAAAAGAAAACTTTATCGTCAGAGCAAAGGGGCTTAAACTTGCTCACGGTTCTGTGGAAACTCTGGGGACCCCGCGTCGTCTAGCACTGCTGGTTGAAGACCTTGTTGACTCACAGCCGGATTCCAGGGATGAGTTGATGGGACCTTCCGCCAAGGCTGGTTTTGATGGCGATGGAAATGCGACAAAGGCTGCCATGGGTTTTGCCAGGTCAAAGGGGGCCGATGTAGCTGATCTTCAAGTTGTGGATACCGATAAGGGTCAATATCTGATGCTTGTTCAGGAGGTAAAAGGTGTAGCAACATCCGAGCTGCTCCCGGCGCTTCTTGATGATCTTATGCATGGCTTCTCCTTTGCCAAATCTATGCGTTGGGGCTCTCATACATCTACTTTTGCCCGTCCGATTCAGTGGCTTGTTGCTCTGTATAACGGAAACATTATTCCCTATAGCTATGAAGGTATGGCTACGTCTGATCAGAGTCGTGGACATCGATTTATGGCAAACACCGATGTGACCTTGGAAGGTGTCAGCAGCTACCGGAAGACGCTTCAGGATGTTTATGTTCAGGTTGATCAGACAGAGCGTCGTGCTGCGGTCCTTACTGAAATAGAGAAGGCAGTTTCCGATACACTCGATGTAGAGAACGCCGAAGTGGCAGTGGACGCGGTCCTTGTAGATACCGTCTGCAACCTAGTGGAAAAACCGTTTGGGGTCTGTGGCAGTTTTGATGAGAAATTTCTGCAGTTACCTGATGAGGCGCTTATCACTTCCATGCGTGAACATCAGAAATACTTTCCCGTCGTGGATAAAGAAAATAACCTGTTACCTCATTTTGTCGCTGTAAATAATACCAAGGTAAAAGATCTTGCCCTGACCCGTACAGGTCATGAACGTGTTTTAAGAGCTCGTCTCGAAGATGCATTCTTCTTTTTTGCCGGTGATAAGGAAAAGAAACTCGAAGAGCGTGTGGATGCTCTCAAGGGGATTATTTTTCAGACAAAACTTGGCACCATGCTTGAAAAAACTGACCGTATCGTCAAGCTTACAGCTCTTCTCGCCGAAAGGTTTGCGCCGGATTCCATTGCTGATGCATGTCGTGCTGCGCGTTTGTGTAAAACGGACCTTCTTACAGATATGGTAGGGGAGTTTCCCTCGCTGCAGGGAAATATGGGCGGAGCCTATGCACTTCAGGATGGCGAGTCAGAGGCCGTAGCTCTTGCTATTCAAGAACATTATTTTCCAAAACGTGCTGGCGCTGAGCTTCCCACATCTCTTCTTGGTGCTCTGGTAGGGCTTGCTGACAGAATTGATACATTGAGCGGCTGCTTTGGAATAGGACAGCTTCCCACGGGGACAACCGATCCTTTTGGCCTGCGTCGCATCGCTCTTGCAGTTCTTCATATTGTTGAGCACTTTGAACTTTCCGTATCGCTAAGTGATGTGGTACACAAGGCACTTTCACTCTATGGTGACAAGGTAAATGGCAGTGAGGAAACCGTACTGCAGGTCATTGATTTTATCCGTGGTCGTTTTGTGAATGACCAGCTAGCGCTTGGAGCGGATGGAGAGGCTGTGGATGCTGTAACAACGGTTCTCTTCGATGATGTAAATGACTCCTTAAAGAAAATCAATGCACTAACTGCCATTCGTGGTAAGGATGATTTTGCTGTCCTTGCAGCATCCTATAAACGTATTCGTAATATTATTAAGGATAATAGGACAACGGAAGTGGCTGTGGCACTGCTCTCGGAGAAGGCAGAGCAGGAACTGGCGTCGGTATTTGGAAAGCTTGATGCCGAGGTTCAGCCCTTACTTGATGGACGTGATTACAACGGAGCACTCATCGCAATGCTGGCTTTGAAAGCACCAGTTGATGACTTTTTCAACGAGGTGATGGTGATGGCCGAAGATGATGCGGTTCGGAAGAACAGGCTTAATTTGCTCACCGCAATATCAACTCTTTTTCTAAGAGTTGGAGATATTTCAAAAATGCAGGCAGCCTGAGTCCTGTTTCTTCAAAGAGAATAAAAAAAAAGGCCCCTCTTTACTTATATGTAAAGAGGGGCCTTTTCTGTTTTTCTGCCATAGTATCAGGCAGGAAATCAATTACTTTTTCTTAGGATGGCAAACGGTGCATTTAGCAAGCTTTTTGTCGGTTTTCTTATGACAAGCTTTGCAGTTTGCATGGGCAGCTTCCTTGAAAGTGGTGAGCTTTTTAGGCATTCCTGCAGCTTTATTATGGCAGGATTCACACTTTTCAACTTTCTGACCATCAACATAGGCAACCTGCTTTCCTGCCGCATCTTTTGAATGATGGCAATCGCCACAAGTCAACGTTTCCTGATGCTTGGCATGAGGGAAGATAGCAGATTTTGCTACCTTGGCTTTATCAATGGTGGATTCAAGGGTTATATCGGCAGGCCCTTTATCAGCCTCGGCAAAACTTGTTCCGGCAAAGCAGAGCCCAAGGATCAGAGCTGCAGCAATCAGTGTAACTTTCTTCATTGTACTTCCTCCTGTAATAATAATATGTTCAGCCCCAAGGCTGAATGACTATTCACTATCAAGAGATAGCATATACCTTTTTTGTGGAATTTTGTCAAGAAATGGCCTGTTAATTCGCTCCATAACTGTGTAGTCCCGACAGGAGGAAGTTCACACCATAATAAGTAAAAATAACAGAGACAAAACCAAAGATAGCAAGCCAGGCGATTCGATTGCCACCCCATCCTCTGGTGTAGCGAGCATGAAGAGTGATTGCATAAACAAACCAGGTTATAAGTGACCACGTTTCCTTAGGATCCCAACTCCAATATGTTCCCCAGGCAGAGTTGGCCCATATAGCACCGGTTATAATTCCAACCGAGAGCCAGAGGAAACCAAATACCATGGTTTTGTGTGTAATGTCATCTAATACCTTCAATGGTGGAAGGGTACCGAGAAGAGACTCCTCATTAGTGGTTTGTCTCGATGAACTGAGGTTCTTGATCAGGTACATAATTCCAAGTCCTGCTGCAACGGCAAAGGCTGCGTAGCCGATGAAACAGGTAACAACGTGGGCGATAAGCCAGTTTGATTGCAGCGCGGGAATAAGAGGACTGATTTCTTTGTTAATTCCAGTGGAAAATGAACCGTAAGCCATGGCAAAAAAGGCAAAAGGTACCGCAAAGGCACCAATGACTCTTGTTTTAAACTTCCACTCAATGATTAGGTAGAGGCCTATGATCGTCCAGGCGAAAAAGACCACGGACTCATACATGTTGGTGAGTGGCGCATGATCGTATCCCAATGTATAGGATTCCTGCCACCGCAAAATAATACCGACTGTCTGTATTAGGAAAGCGACGATGGTAAAAATGGTTGCTGCCGGGCCAAGCTTTTTTGCCTTAAAAATAAAGATAATGGCATACAGAATGGTGGAAAACATGTATGTGAATGTTGTGATGCCTAAGAGTTGCGAACTGTCCATATTGGAACTCCAATGGTTTCATTTGTTGTATCAGTCAATTACTGATGGCTTCGTAAAAACTTTTCATCTGCTTCGTTGTGCGTCTTGCATACGAAGCTTTTCGAAGTTTGCGCTTAGCTACTTAGCTATCTCGATTTTGACCTTTTTGCGAACTTGTCAATTACTGAGTGTCAGTTTCAATTCCAGATGAAAGTGTTGCAAAGGTCTGTTCAAAACCACCTTTATTCTTATTGGCACTTCCAGCCATAAGAACGGTGGATTCCTCACCATCTCTGGTAAGCAGTATCCATACCCGTCTGTGAGAGAGGAAGAATGCAACAAAAAGTCCAAGAATCATCATACCACATCCTATATAAACAACCCACACTCCAGGGTCTTTAGCGATTTGAAGACCGGTCGCATACATCTGTTTTCCAGCAACGGTGTATGTCTTGGCGGTTCGTTCAACGGTCACCTGATCTCCTGAATTAATCCAGAAGGTGGACGCCGGTCCCTCATCATCCTTAAACCAGATTTTCATCCGAGTTATGGTTTGTCCCATAGCTTCGGCGTTGATAACACCGATACGAGCCTGATGAGTAGCGATGTCTTGCTGCTGTTGATAGGGGAGAGCTACGGTCTGGGCGTCTCCCGTTGCTTGATTGGTAACTGTGAGCAGAAAGTCTTCGTAGCCTTGGTAGCTTGACTGATAAAAAGTTATTCCATTATAAGTTAAGGGATCGTTAACCACAATCTCCTTCACCTCTGTTATTGTATCATTTTCGAGAATTGTAAGTTTGGATCGATACGCCTTAGGCATCCCGGATTCGTAGAATTCGATATTAAAGCTGTCACAGCGTACTGTAAAGCCAAGATCAATTGATTCTCCGGTTCCGGTTTGGAAGAAACGGCTGGTTTCTTGGGTCTCAGGCAGCATTACCGATCCTTTGAAGCCGTATAACTCTCCTATTATTGCACCTATAAAGATCATGAGAATGGAGGCGTGTACAATATAGACACCGGTTCTGCTCATTGCTCCTTTTTGGGCAAAGAGCAGGAGGCCAGTGTCATGCTTACGCTGTCCAGCCTGCCAACCTTTCGCTGAAAGAGATTTGGTAATATCAGTGGCCAGGCTCTCTTCGGATTTGTTTGATGTCCAGCTGGTGGATAAACGCATTTTTTGAATACGCTTAGGGGCTGTTGCAAGATTATCAGCCTTTATCTGCTTCCACACTCCGGGGAAACGATCGATGGAGCATACAATTAAATTTATGGAAAGAAGACCAAGGAGACCAAGGAACCACCACGAATTGTACATATCGGGAATGGAGAGCACCTGAAATATTCTGGCGGTGGTTTCGCTGTAGTTTTGAATGTACCAGTCTATACTTTCTTTTTGAGGGATTACGGTTCCAATAATGGAGGTAATAGCCAGAAGAAAGAGAGTAAATAGGGCTAGCTTAACAGAGGAGAAAAAGCTGAAGAGAGGATTCTTTTTGTTCATTTTTTCCTTAGTAGTAATTATTATATAGTTTTCTTTATCTGGAAATTCCTGATAAAGCAAGTGATTTGTCAGGTTCCTTTATGCACAATAACATGTTGTGCCACGGTGTGGCCGTGGTGAAATCCAGTTATATAATCGCTTACTGTAAGAATGTCTGGAAATAAATGCATTGATACAAGTCAAAAATATATAACTGACGATAAGGTTCCCTGAAAAACCAGAATTGTGTAAATATATAAGGCGGTGATACACCTGTCAATAATGGTTTGAACTGGTTTCTCAAGAGGCATTATTTCACTTTATGGTCCGGTAAACCTTCTTTGGAAAAACCCTTGCCATTCTTGCTGAAAACAGTTATAAAAAACAGTTTCTCATCTGTCGAAGAAAAATGAAAGAACTTTTTTTTATGATTTCCAAAAGTTGCTACACTTCTGGAGTCAAACTATATAGGAGATTGTCATGGCTAAAGTCTGTCAGATTTGTGGTAAAGGGCCTGCCACAGGAAATAATGTTTCTCATGCACACAATAAAACCAGACGTCGCTGGTTACCGAACTTAAAAAGGGTTCGTATGGTGACTTCAAACGGAAGTGCTGTGAGAGCTCGTGTCTGTACCCGCTGTATTCGTTCCGGAGCTGTTGTTAAGCCTGCCTGAATCGAACTGTTAAGATATGGATTGTTAAAGTTTTAAGGGTGATAAGGATCTGGTCCTGTCACCCTTTTTTTTATTTTTAAGGAGTTGAAAATGAGTGAAGATATTAAATTCCTTTCTCTTAAAGAGGCAATGCCGCTGGTTGGTGCCATTCAGGAAGAAGAGGATATTCATCATCAGGACAGACGAATTTTAACGGTATATAATAAAGATGACCGTGAATTGTGCTGGTTTGATTTTGAAGAACTGGAAGAAATTGTTGCTGATGTGCCAAAAGAGAAGAAAAAAGAGATGATTGAGGATTATGTTTTAAAGCATATTCCTGACTGGGCGCTTGATATTTGAGATATACTTTTTTTAAAGTGTATCAGGCCGAAGGGGTTTTGTCTGTCACCCCTTCAGCCTGAATGATTATGATGATAATCAGTTAGCCCGGTACAAACAACGTCCCATCAATAGAATAACAGCTACCGATAAACTGTAGTTGTTACCCCAGGATACCCCTTGGCATTGGAGGGACCTGCTGTCCTCCGAGTGTCATTCCGCCATCCATTTTCAGTATACTTCCCGTCATATAGGTTGCATCCCGAATCAGAAAAAGGGCTGCATCGGCAACTTCTTCCGGAGTCCCCGTGCGTTTTAGCAGACAATCGCTATGTAGAGCCTCCTTTTCCCGATTATCCAGTTCCTGCCATCCTCTGGTTTGCTCGCCATGCCTGTGACGAATTAGCCCGAGCATAAGCTCGTTTACCCGTACGTTTGGTGCTGCCTCGCGTGCCCAGGTTTCAGTAAATGAAGATATGGCACGGTTAGCGGCACTGTATGCATCGTTAAAAAAAGGTGCCGCAGCTCCACTGCGCCCGGTAATACCAGAGATTGATGACAGATTGACAACTGCTCCTTCATCATTTTTGAGTAAGAGCGGTAGGCAGTGATGGAAGAGCAGCCACTTGGCTTTGAGGGTGGTACTGATTTCAAGATCCCACTGTTCAGAGTTATGAGGAAGATCATAACTGCCGTGAACAACCGGCATCCCACCGCGTTCGATATTGTTTACCAGGATCTGGAGGGCGCCAAATTCTTTTTCTATCCCTGTGATGAGCTCTTGTACTGCATGATCCTGTCTGAGATCAACTGGCAGAGAAAGAAATGAAAATCCGGCAGTTGTAAATTCTTCTTCCATATCATTAATAGAGTCCGGCCAGTCATGGGTGGGAAGGATAAGTTGCACACCTTCAGAGCCAAGTTTTCTGGCAATTGCCCTGCCTATTGCTCTGGATGCCCCTGGAACAAGTGCTGTTTTTCCTGCGAGTTTCATGTAGTATTTCTTTCCTGTTTTTATT
>CAZDJE010000058.1:0-19312 GCA_964505715.1 uncultured Desulfocapsa sp.
CCTTTACTCTCTTTCTGTTCCTTTTTATCTTCAATATAGAAAGAGGGGCCACTGAGCGTTAACTGGATAGCGACTACGCCCGAAGGAAACGTTTACAGTTGTAATGCAGATGAGATAGTCTGCTGGATTAACTGTTTAAAATAGCTTGGTAAACAGTAAGTGATAGTATTTGTAGTCAAATAGTTTTGCCTAATTGATCCGCCCTGATTATATTGATGCTCGAATCCGAAAATTAAGATTGCAAAAAATGTTCGAAAAGTGTCATTATGTAGTCATCTTGCCAGAAAGTTTACTTTTTCAATTATACAATTTGTATGTTGACGGCTCGGCGGATAAGCCTTGATAATATTGATATTCATCAAAAGGCTTGAATCTAGGCAAGGAGTTCACAGCAGAGAAGGTTGATGTAACTGCTTCATGTTCACATAAAGAAATTTGATAAATTGTGTTTGTAGTAGGAATCTAGCCGTAAGGCGATTTGAGAGGAAATCATTCTCCTAATGAAGAATAAATGTAAATCAACAAATTATAATTCATGATGAACAAGGTCAAAAGCAACGATTACGATGTGATAATTATTGGCGGTGGATCCACCGGTACAGGGACAGCACGAGATTGTGCGATGCGAGGGCTCAGTGTTTTACTTGTAGAGCGTCGTGATTTTGCCACCGGAGCTACAGGACGGAATCATGGCTTGCTCCATAGCGGTGCACGATATGCTGTAACCGACCATGAATCGGCGTCAGAATGTATTAAAGAAAATAAAATTCTGCGCCGTATTGCGAGCCACTGTGTAGAGGAAAACGATGGCCTATTTATTACCTTGCCTGAAGATGACATGGCTTATCAATCGAAATTTATTGATGCATGCACAAGTGCGGGTATTAACACTGACGTAATCGATCCTGATTTAGCCCGCCGCATGGAGCCTTCAGTCAATCCTCATTTGGTTGGTGCGGTTAAAGTACCAGATGGTTCTGTTGATCCTTTTCGCTTAACGATGTCCAATGCTCTAGACGCAAGAATTCATGGCGCTACACTCTTAACTCAACATGAAGTCACCGGTATCTTACGTGAACAGGATAAAGTCGTTGGGCTGGAGTTAATAAATCACGAAATCAAAGAAAAAGTAAAATATTACGGAAAGATAATTGTAAATGCCGGGGGGATTTGGGGGCAGCATATTGCCAATCTTGCCGAGGTCAATGTAAATATGTTTCCTGCCAAAGGCTCATTACTTATTTTTGGTCACCGTGTAAATAAAATGGTGATTAATCGGTGTAGAAAGCCTGCTGATGCAGACATCCTCGTGCCGGGAGATACAATATGTCTCGTCGGTACGACATCTGAACATATCCCATACGATCAAATTGATAACATGTTTGTGACTAAAGATGATGTGGATGTGCTTATTCGTGAGGGCGTTAAGCTTGCCCCATCCCTGGCGGCAACGCGTGTATTACGTGCTTATGCAGGAGTTCGACCTTTAGTCGCTGCTGACAATGACCCAAGTGGACGAAACATTAGTCGGGGAATCGTGTTACTGGATCACCGTGAACGTGATGGCCTTTCAGGATTTATTACAATTACAGGCGGTAAGCTGATGACTTATCGGCTCATGGCTGAGTTGGCAACTGATTTGATCTGCAAGAAACTATTAGTTGATAAACAATGTGAAACCGCAGACAAACCATTGCCAGGATCAGAAAAGGATGGCTTTTCCATGAAGAAGGCCATGCAGAAAACGTATTCGGGTTTGAGTATTTCTCAGAAATCAGCACAGGACCGTCATGGTTCCCTTGCACATAAGATTCCCAAAGGAGATATTTACGAAGATTCAATGGTATGCGAATGTGAAGGTGTCTCTGTAGGTGAGGTGAAATATGCAATTAAGGAATTGAACGTCAATAACTTGGTTGACCTGCGTCGTCGCACTCGCGTAGGTATGGGAACCTGCCAGGGAGAATTATGTGCTTGCCGTGCAGCAGGACTCCTTTGCGAGGCACATGGAGAGCCGGGCAAAACAAAAGATGATTTGGCTGATTTTCTCCAGGAACGATGGAAAGGTATTTGTCCAATCGCCTGGGGGGATACAGTCAATGAAATTCAATTCATTTCCTGGATTTACGAAGGGGTCTATGGATTGAAGCCACATGACAATTAAGCAATAATTATGAAATTTGATAATATTATTATAGGTGGTGGGTTAAGCGGACTCACCTGTGGAATTAAGCTGGCCGAGCAGGGACGAAAATGCGCTATCGTTTCTTCGGGGCAGAGTGCAATCCATTTCTTTTCTGGTTCTTTCGATCTGCTGAATTGGGTGAGTGGCCAAGTGGTTGAAAATCCGCTTGAGGGGATGGGGTCATTGCCGGATACACATCCGTACAAACGGGTGGGGCTGGAAAATGTCGCCTGTTTGGCAGAGGAAGCCTTGCTGTTATTGGATCGTGCAGGGTTGGATTTTTCAGGTCAGGCAAACCAGAATCATTTTGTGCTGACCCCAATGGGTACCATGAAACCTACATGGCTGACATTGGGTGATTTTACCTGTTTTAGTCAAAAAGAAACATTCCCTTGGAAACAAGCTGTAATTCTTAACTTCACGGGATTCGTTGATTTTCACACTTTGTTTATTAAGGATGGCCTAGCGAAATTTGATGTAAATGTACAAATCAAAAATATTGCCATGGAGGTGTTTGAAGCAATTCGCCGAAATCCGAGTGAAATGCGCTCTACAAATATTGCCAAGAAATTCGATAAGGGAACGGTCATTGAAGAATTTGCACAAAAAGTAAATGAACTGGGCGAGGGTGCAGAAGTTGTCATTCTACCGGCGGTTTTTGGTTTGTTCAATAAAAGTGTTGCCGCAGAATTGAAGGCTAAAATCAATAAACCCGTCTTGCTAATTCCGGTGATACCTCCATCAGTACCGGGTATCCGAAGTCAAATTTTACTCCGACAAAGGTTTCAAGAGTTAGGCGGAACGTATCTCTTGGGTGATAACGTTGAAGAAGGTACTTTTGAAAATAATCGCCTTCTTGATATTAAGACGAAAAACCATGGAGATATCAAACTCAAAGCTGAACAATTTATTCTGACCAGCGGTAGCTTTTACAGTAAGGGAATTGTGGCCGCTCCCAACAAAATATACGATCCTATTTTCGGGTTAGATATAGATGGGGACACTGATCGTGCTCAGTGGTTCGATGAGAAGATTTTTAATGATCAACCATATATGTATTACGGGGTAAAAACTGACAAACATTTCCGTGCTTTGATGAGTGGTGAGCCGATAGGAAATTTATATGTAGCAGGTTCAGTCCTTGGAGGGGCAAATGCCCTCAAAGAAGGCAGCGGCGCCGGTATCTGTTTACTCTCGTCACTCCACGTAGCGGCACAAATTTTAAAATAACGGGACTATGAAGAAGGAAAAGTTTGAACCATTTAATATAAGTGACAACAATTTTGAGCAGTGTGTCAAATGTACGCTCTGCACCGTTTATTGCCCCGTGTTGGAAGTCAATCCAGATTACCCAGGTCCTAAACAGGCAGGTCCGGACGGAGAACGGATGCGGCTGAAGAACCCTGGCTTTTATGATGAGTCCTTGAAGTTATGTCTCAACTGTAAGAGATGTGAGGTCGCATGTCCATCAGGGGTCAAAATCGGGGATATCATACAGGCTGCCAATATTAAATACAGTAAGAAGGGGCCAAGTCTCAGGGATATGATCCTCGCTAATACCGATCTTGTAGGCACCTTGGCGAGCACATTTGCTCCCGTTGTGAATAGTGTGGTGACAATAAAACCTGTACGGCGTGTATTGGATAGTGTGTTGAAAATAGATCATCACCGGATATTTCCTAAATATTCAGGAGAGAGATTCGAGACGTGGTTTCGAAAACATGCCGCAGCTAAGCAGAGAGATTTTAACAACCATGTAAGCTACTTCCATGGTTGTTATGTGAATTACAACTTCCCTCAACTTGGTAAAGCCCTGATAAAAATTATGAATGCTGCTGGTTACGGTGTTCATCTTTTGGAAAAGGAGAAGTGCTGTGGTGTGGCCCTAATAGCAAACGGCCTCATTAAGCAAGCTACATGGCAGGCGCGCAGTAATGTCAAAGCGTTTAAGAAATCTATTGTTGAAAAGGGCATGCCGGTTATATCCACATCTTCAACATGTATATTCACCATTCGCGATGAGTATCCACATTTGCTAGGGGTGGAAAATAAAGAAATTCGAGACGAATCCGAACTAGCTACCCGCTTTTTGTTTCGTTTAATCGATTCAGGAAAACTTAAACTCATTTTCAAAGAGGATTATAAAAAACGCATAGCGTATCACACCGCGTGCCACATGGAAAAATTGGGTTGGTCCATATATTCAACCTCTTTGCTGCAAATGATCCCGGGCGTAAAATTAGTTCAACTCGAATCGCTTTGTTGCGGAATTGCAGGTACATATGGGTTTAAAAAAGAAAAGTATAACACTTCGCAGGGGGTCGGTCAGCCGCTCTTTGATCAGATAAATAACGCGGATGTTGACTTTGTAGCTACTGATTGCGAAACATGTAAGTGGCAAATTGAGATGTCGACTGCGAAAAAGGTGGAAAATCCAATTTCAATCCTCGCTGAAGCGCTGGATGTGGAGGCTACGATGGAACTCTGGCAAGAATAATTTCAATATTTCCTTCCTGAACACCCTTGATAAATAAACAGAAATCTAGAGCTTATGTTACCATTGGCAATTTAAGGATAGTTTTGACTTCAAGACTCTCTTGACTCTATTTATTACAGCTACTTTTTCTTGTCTTCAGAGACATAGAGAGACACATCTTTTGTTTTCAGCAAAGCCTGGAAATTCTTAGAGGGCGTTTTGTCGGTGAAGATAGCATCAATTTTTGAGAGATCATTGATTTTTACCATGGCATTCCGGGTGAATTTAGTATGGTCTGTAACGAGAAAGACGTGATGGGAGTTCTTTATGATTTCACGTGTCACCTGGACTTCATGATAATCGTAGTCGAATAGAGTTCCTTCTTCGTCAATGCCCGATGCGCCAATAATACCTATATCAACCTTAAATTGGCGCACAAAATCCATAGTAGCTTCTCCAGTTATACCCTTGTCTCCCTTCCTTACCATTCCGCCAGCAACAATGACCTGACATTCTTTATTATTACTCATACTGACAGCTACATTGAGATTGTTAGTGATAACCCGCAGATTTTTATGGTTGGCAAGGGCAGCGGCTACCTCTTCAGTTGTGGTTCCTAGGTTTATGAATAAGGATGCATGGTCAGGTATTTTTTCGGCGACCATTTCTGCAATACGCTTTTTCTCTTCACTCATGATGCTCTTGCGAGTGGAGTAGTCGACATTTTGTACGCTGGATGAACTACTTGCTCCTCCATGATGACGCTGAAGGAGCTTGTGGCCACACATATGATTGATATCTCGTCGAATGGTCTGGGGCGTGACATTAAAATGAATCGCGAGAGAGTCAATGGTCGCAAACCCTTTTTCGTCTACCATGGTAAGGATTTCTCGTTGTCTTCTTGAAAAACTGTCCAGGTTGAAACTGGATGGTCTACTTCCTGTATTGCTCATTGAATTATCCAAAAAAATTTGATCCGATGTTCGAATCCGAAAAACACAGACAGATTACCTGCGATAATAATATAGCAATGTACCAATATTCTGGCTGGAAAGGTTAATACCTAGGGCTTTGGTGGGAAAGATGTTCATTTTATCAGAGTTCTTTTCCTAAAACAAGACAAATTTACCCTTGCTGACACAGCTTCTTTCTCTGGAAGTACTCTGGATAGACATGTTTTTTTATGTTGGTTCACGCTGTAACATGCTGAGTTTAAGTCTCTTTATTGTGCGGATGTTCGAGATGCGTCGTGCTCTGTTCACAGTCGAAACGTAGGGTGGGGATCTGAAATGTCATGTACTTGTGGCAACGTTTGCCAGATCTTCCACCAGAGAAATTATAATGGCCAAAAAATATGTACTCGCAATTGATCAAGGATCCACAAGTTCGCGTACAATAATCTTAAATAAGCCAAGGTTAACAGGGCTGGGTGGTGGGCGAAGGGGAGTCTTTGTGGTTAGTGTCCAGCAGTGGGTACAGCTCTACAGAACAACAAAAGCTAATGCAATGTCCCATGGTTTAGATGGGTGACCTTTTGATGTTGCTGCTTTGTTGGGAATATTATAGGGTATTTTTAGGAGTTATGGGGGAATATGGATGGCTTGTGTTTGTACCATCTATTCTGCCGGAAATCGAGGTACATGAAGGCCACTAAAACATCTGGCAGTGCTGTTTTTAGTTCGCCTTGGAGTCAACTCTGGAGTCAATACTGCTTATTCGGAAATCAACCGCCACGGTGCTAGTTGGTAACGCACCCAGTATTTAAATAATTTTTACGGCTGTTGCAATTGCTGCAGCAACCATAATATAAAGACAAAAAACATATTAAGGAGAGCATTATGAACATCAAAAAATCTCTTTCTGTCCTTTGTGCAGGCATTATCCTGTCTGTGGGCACCCAGAGTATGGCAGCCGATGACTATAAGTTAACTTTGAAACTGAGCCACGTTTTCAGCCCTGCAGAGCAACTCACCAAGTCCATGGATCTGGTTTCAGAAGCAATCCTGGAGAAAACTGGTGGAGCAATCAACATCCAGACTTTCCCTCAGGCACAGCTGCCCGCCTACAAAGAAGGTGTTGAGCAGGTCGTTCGCGGCGCAAATTTCATCTCAGTCGAAGATCCTTCCTTTATCGGTGACTACGTTCCAGATTTCAAGGCTCTCTACGCACCGATGCTTTACCGTAGTTTTGATGAGTACGTAAAGATCACCAAAACTCAGCTGGTAGCGGATATGGTGGCCAAGGCTGAAGCACAGGGAATCAAGATTCTCGCTCTTGACTATATCTACGGATTCAGAAATCTGATCACCCAGAAGGTCATCAAGACCCCTGCCGACTTAAAAGGTATGAAGATCAGAACTCCAGGCTCAAAATCCTATATCGACACCCTCACTGCAATGGGTGCTTCAGCAACTCCTCTGCCATGGGGCGAGACTATGTCCGCCGTGCAGCAAGGTGTCGTGGATGGACTTGAAGGATCTGAGTTCACCAATATCGGAACCAAGGTATATGAAGGCCCTGCCAAACACGTTGCCAAAACACATCATATCCTCGGAACCTGTGGTGTTTATATTTCCATCAAGGTTTGGAACGAGATTCCTGCGAACTACCAGGCAATCATCCAGGATGAGTTCAGCAAGGGAGCAAATCACATGGTTGAACTGCTCAAGTCTCAGCATGGTGGTGTTGTAAAAGAACTCGAGTCCTTCGGCGTGAAGTTCAATGAAGTGGACGGCGATGCATTCCGTAGTGCTCTTGCACCACTCTACGAAGAACAGGATGGTATGACTCCTGGCGTTTTCAAGGCACTCTTCTCAGAGCTTGACTCCATGAGATAAACTGACCTGCCCGAACATTTCATAAACAAATGTTCGGGCTCAAAGAGCTTCGAAAACTCTATTTTTATTGCACCAATTTTGAGAGCAATGCCGACTACTACACCTAAACAACTTCTTTACAATTTCGACCTGATCCTCAGTGGTTTTTTTCTCTGTATCACGGTCTTGGTTGTTATCGTCAATGTCGCTCTCAGATACCTTTTCCACGGTGGCATTTTCTGGGCTGAAGAAGTGGCCACAACCTCCTTTATCTGGAGTGTTTTTATTGGTTCTGCTGCTGCCTACCGTCATAAAATGCACATTGGTATTGATCTTGTTTCAAAATTCGGCCCTGCAAGATGGCGTTCATTTATTGCAGTGCTCATCGATGTAATGATGCTTGTTATCAACGGCTATATCGTTTATCTCAGCATCTTTTTTATGAGCGCAAATAAACTCAAACGAACACCGGTCTTAGATATCCCTGCTTTTTATGTCAACCTGGCATTGACTGTTGGTTTTACCCTGATGGTTATATATGCCCTGGGATTTCTCTACCGAGACCTTCATATATTGTTTGGATCACAAGACGACTAGCTCATATTTGTTATAAACTGACGACAAATGTGGGATAATTACCGGAAAGTATAGGACGAAGTACAGAAGTTTGTCTTGTCCTCACTTCGCCAAAAGGCATTACAACTCACTTAAAATAAAGTTATGTCAACATTTCCTGTCATCGTCGTAATGGGGCTTTATTTCACCAGTATTCCGATTGCTTTTGCTCTTTTGGCTGCAGGGCTTGCCTACTTTACCTTTGGCGATGCGGGCACGCCACCGGATCTGATTTTACAGAAATTTATCACCTCGGCCTCTTCTTTTCCCCTCCTTGCCGTACCATTTTTTATTATGGCGGGTGAGATCATGAACTACTCTGGTATCAGTTCAAATCTTATGAAAATGGCCGAGGTACTTACAGGCCACTTACGGGGTGGTCTGGCCCAGGTCAATGTACTACTCTCGACCCTTATGGGTGGTATATCCGGATCTGCCAATGCTGATGCAGCCATGCAGTCAAAGATTATGGTTCCCCAGATGACTCAACGTGGTTACAGCGCCCCCTTTTCAACAGCTATCACTGCGGCATCTTCTGCTATTGCACCGGTAATTCCCCCTGGAATCAACCTTATTATCTATGCACTCATTGCCCAGGTATCGGTGGCGAAGATGTTTATCGCCGGATATACCCCAGGACTTCTCATGTGTCTTGGATTGATGTTGACTGTCAATTTCATCGCCAAGAAAAGAGATTACAAACCGTCACGGGAAAAGATGGCTTCTGGAAGTGAGATCTTCAAGCAGTTCAAGCAGTCAATCTGGGGCCTGCTTCTCCCCTTTGGCATTATCTTCGGTATCCGCTTTGGTATCTTTACTCCCACTGAAGCAGGCGCGATGGCCGTGCTGTTCTGTATTGTTATTGGTGTCTTTCTCTATAAGGAATTGAAATGGGAACATGCCCCCATTATCCTTAAAAACACCATCCTCTCCACAAGCTCAGTCATGTTGATTATTATTGCGGCATCCGTTTTTGGCCAATATATGAGCTGGGAACGCATCCCACATCAGCTTACAAAAAGTATACTGGCTATTTCAGATTCTCCGTGGATTATCCTGATTGTGATCAATATCCTGCTTCTTGTACTTGGCATGTTCCTCGAAGGCGGAGCCCTGTTGATTATTGTCGCACCTCTTCTTGTACCACTTGTCACAACGATGAATATTGATCTGGTCCACTTCGGCGTGATAATGATCGTTAATATTATGATCGGAGGCGTAACACCGCCCTTTGGCTCGATGATGTTCACCACCTGTGCCATAACAGGGGTGACTGTTGGCGAGTTTGTCATGGAAATATGGCCATTTATCCTTGCTTTACTTCTGGTACTCGTGGTCGTAACCTATATACCTATAGTGGTAATGTTTCTTCCTAACCTCTTATAAAAAAGGATGCCTCGTGATTCTTATAGGACACCGGGGATGTGCCTATCCCGGTTATAACCAGAATACCATTCGCGCCTTTGAAAAAGTGACTCAGGAGGGAGTACCTGGTATTGAATTTGATGTGCAGTTATGTGGAGATGGCCAGCTAGTAGTGGTCCACAACCTTGACCTTGAAGAGGTCTCAAACGGTAAAGGTAAGGTTTCCAGTACCGATTCCATTCTGCTTAAAACCCTCTACGCAGGAGATCCTGCCAGGGGAAAGGACCGCATTCCATTTTTAGCCGAAGTGCTCGAATTTTTTGCCTCACTTGATCCGCAGATTCGCCCATTCATGTACTTGGAACTTAAAGGAGACGGTACTGGTAAACCAGTAGGTGAAATGGTTGAACAATTCGTTGCAGATGAGAAGTTGCTCCCTTCCAACGTACTTGTGAGTTCTTATAATTGGCAGGAACTTGTGAATATCCGTAAGATTATCCCGACACTTAAAATAGCCCTGCTCGACGGCGCCATACGACGTACAGTGCTCCTTAAAAAAGGAGGAATTATAGCAAAATCCTATTTTGAGCAGATTTTCGCCTTTGGCTCTGAACAGTACATGATCCCTCGCTTTGCCACTTCCGCGGAAAATCTAGCGCTGCTTAACAAAGAATGTCCAGATCCACAACTACGCAAGATTTTTGCTGATGAAATAGCAACATGCTTGTCCGGTGGGTATTATAACGACGAACTACTAGACACGGCTTGCAAGATGAATGCTACATCTGTTAACCTCTGGTATCGCACAGTTACGCAAGAGTTTATCGATAAAGCTCATAGCAGAGGGCTAGCTGCGCTAGTCTATACTGTAAATAACCCGGATGAATTACAGGCGCTAGCGCTTATGGGGGTGGATGGTATTTTTACTGATTATTACTCTGAGTCTGCTTCTTTGCTTGCTGGTCTGAGTAATCCTAACTCGTAAAACAAAACGCTTTCCCCAATGAAGTTCGTGCTATACTTGATTGGAATGAAAGTTGAAAGTCTCTCTGAACCTGTTCTGAAGGTCTCTTCTTAATTATATAGACACCCTTTATGCCGATATTTTGGTGTAATATATTATATGGCATTTGCAATCCCATCATACGTAAGATAAGCTCTCCCGTTCATGCACAAATTCATAGACAGGTCACACCATGAACATAAGTTGTTTGTGGTGATCTGAAATTTTGAGTAACGTTCCTCAAAAACTAACGTAAACTTGCAATAAAAAATAACTTGGAGTTCAAATGATACCAACAGTTCGCGATATTGCCAAGGCCGCGGGCGTCAGTCTTGCGACCGTGGACCGTGTGCTGAACAACCGTCCTGGGGTACGGAAAGCAACCTACGACAAGGTGCAGCAAGCAATCAAGAAGATTGGATATGTCCGTGATATCTCGGCTGCCAATCTGGCACGGCGCAAAGTATATCGATTCGTTTTTTTATTACCGGATAGCCCGGGGCCATTTGTCTCAAGCATACGTGATAGCCTACATAAAGTGAAAGCGACCCAGATTGCTGATCGAACCCAAGTTGTAGTCCGCTCGATACCGATTAATGATCCTCACGAGACAGCGAGGATGATGGACCGATTTGCCCCGGAAGATATTGATGGGGTAGCTGTTATGGCACAGGAAACGCCACAGGTTCGCGATGCGATGGTTCGACTGCGTGATCGGAATATTGCAGTGGTGGCATTTGTTTCTGGACAACCGCATGTTGCGCAGGACCACTTTGTCGGTATTGACAACGTTGCTGCCGGGCGTACGGCGGCAATGTTGATGGGCCGCTTTTTATGTCGCGACAAAGCAAAAATATTAACGATTTCCCACTCGATGCTGGCCCGCGACAGTCTGGAACGCAGGTTCGGTTTCGATGCAGTCATGCGCGAGCAATTCCCGGGTGTAGAAGTGCTGCCGACTCTGGAAACTCATCGAGATCCGGTGAGAGTAGGAGAGGTCATCGCCCAATCCGTACGTGTACATCGTAATATTTCCGGGGTGTATTTACTTGTGTCTGCCAACACCGCTCTCCTTAAAGCTCTGCGTGAGGAAGGTCTTTTTTCAAGTGCTGTAACAATTGCTCATGAATTAACTTTGCATACAAAGGAATCGCTGCTCAACGGAGAAATTGATGCTGTGATTACCCAAAATGTTGGCCATTTGGTGCGCAGTGCCTTACGTGTTCTTCGTTCTAAGTGCGATGACATGAAGTTTGATCCGTCTCAGGAAAAAATTCGCATCGAAATTGTAACGCGGGAAAATATTCACTGACCGTTATTTGCTGATTGGAAATTGCTGAGAACATACTGTTTCAACTAATTATATTGCCGTAGACAAAGCAGAAATCGATTCAATTATCGTGGTAACCATGTGGAGATTTTTTTTAAAACCTTTACATGAGGTACGCACCTCATGTAAGGTCTGGTTAATATCCTAAACCGTTTCTTTGTGATTCGGTGGTTCAGATAATTTCACCAGATGGAGTTAATATGAAACTGAAGAAGTTTATTGCGTTGACAGCCATTGCGCTGACAAGTGTCTCTAGCTCGGCTGCGATGGCAGAAGACCTAACCCTTTGCTGGGCTTCCTGGGATCCGGCTAATGCGTTAGTCGAATTGAGTAAAGATTACGAAGCTAAAAGTGGCAACAAGATGACCTTTGAATTTGTGCCTTGGCCAAACTTCGCAGCTCGGATGCTGAATGAGCTGAACTCTGGTGGTAAATTATGCGATTTGTTGATTGGCGATAGCCAATGGGTTGGCGGGGCGGCAGAAAATGGTCAGTACCTTAAGCTTAACGATTTCTTTGAAAAAGAAGGAATCGACATGGCTGACTTCATTCCCGCAACCGTTGTGGGATATGCCGAATGGCCTAAGAATACACCGAATTACTGGGCGTTGCCGGCTTATGCTGACGTGGTGGGTTGGACCTATCGCAAAGACTGGTTCAGTCGACCAGAATTGCAAAAGGAATTTAAGGCCAAACATGGATATGATCTGGGCGTACCGGCTAGTTTGGAGCAGCTGAAAGACATCGCACAGTTCTTTCAGAAACGCAAGATTGATGGCAAAACAGTATATGGGGCAGCGATCTATACCGAACGAGGTTCGGAAGGTATCACCATGGGTGTTACTAATGCGCTTTATAACTACGGATTTGAATACGAGAACCCGAAAAAACCCTATGACATGACTGGTTTTGTCAATTCAGCAAACGCTGTAAAGGGGCTTGAATTTTATAAAGATCTTTATGACACTGGCACACCTCCCGGTTCGTCTGACTGGTATATGTCTGAAGATATCGACGCCTACAAATCCGGACAGGTCGCCATGCAGATGAATTTTGCCTTTGTATGGCCTGGCATGAACGCGGATCCAAATGTCGGCGGCGATCGCACCGGCTATTTTGCCAATCCTCCGGGCCCGGATGGCCAATTTGCCCAACTTGGTGGACAGGGACTCTCAGTGGTCGCTAATACTGAGCATATGGCTGCAGCCCTTGCTTATGTCAAGTGGTTTGCCCAACCGGAAATCCAAAAAAGCTGGACAGCGATGGGCGGGGCTTCAGCGCTGCGCGCTGTAGTAGAAGATCCCGCTTTCCCAACCAAACAGCCTTACAACCAGGCTTTTCTCAATTCGATGGCAATTGTAAAAGACTTTTGGGCCGAGCCTGCCTATGCCGACTTGATGCTGGCAATGCAGGATCGCATGCATAAGTACGTAATTGCAGGCCAGGGTACAGCCCAGGAAGCCCTTGACGGCTTACTCGAGGACTGGATAGAAACATTTGAGGATGAAGGTAAACTCTAGACCGTTTTTCTGAGCCAGTCCCTGTATAAGTAGGGGCTGGCTATTCTGCTATTTTCTCCGACTAAAGTCTGAAAGGATAAGTGATGTCTTTTTCACCAATGGAGCGTGCAGCGAAAGCCACACCGAAGCCTCTTGCCAAACGTATTGGTGGGATCTCCGATCGTGGCATTGCCTGGCTGTTTGTATCACCGACTATTTTTCTGCTGCTCGCGATCAATATTTTCCCATTGATCTGGACGATTTACCTTAGTTTTACAAATTATCGTGCCAATCGGATTGGTCGTGAAGTCAAATTTATCGGACTACGCAACTATGAGCGTATTCTGTCAGATTCGGATATCTGGCAAACTATGCAGGCCACTGCACATTTTTTGATTGGCACATTGTTTTTTCAGGTGCTTATCGGTTTTTCCCTAGCTTGGCTTATCAACCGAAAGTTCAAAGGAAATGATGTCTGGACCACGGTCATTGTTCTGCCAATGATGCTGTCGCCGGCTGTTGTTGGCAATTTTTGGAAATTTCTGTATCAACCACAAACCGGTCTGTTTAATTATGTTGTAACTTTTTTTACAGGTGGGGATCCGTCAAGTTTCAGCATGATTGGTGATGTGACTCTGGCTCCTTGGGCGATTATCATTGTTGATACCTGGATGTGGACACCGTTTGTTATGCTTATCTGCCTTGCTGGGTTGCGCTCGATCCCAGATTATCTGTATGAGGCTGCTTCGGTGGACCGTGCCAGTAAATGGCGGCAATTCTGGACAGTCACCATTCCGATGGTATTGCCATTTCTGATGTTGGCGGTACTGTTTCGAGGCATTGAAAATTTCAAAATGTTTGATTTAGTGGTGCAACTGACTGGTGGCGGCCCCGGCTCCATCACTGAGTTGACATCCATTAATCTTAAGCGTGAAGCGTTTGAAAAATGGCGAACAGGTTATGCCTCGGCCTATGCGGTAATTTTATTTGTGACCGTGTTTGGCCTGGCTTCGATCTATGTCAAGGCATTGAATAAGGTGAAAGAAAGATGAGTAATTTTTCCGTGACCACCCCGTCCAGCCGCCAAAAGTGGACTGCTGGCATATTAGTATCTTTATATGCGCTGATAACACTTATGCCATTGATATGGATCGTAATGACTGGCTTCAAATCCTCCTCAGATGCGATAGCCTACCCACCCAAAGTTATATTTACACCTAGTTTGGAAGGATACGTGAATCTCTTCACTTCCCAAACTCGATTGACACCGGAGCAGGTCGCTACCACGCCACCGCCTGACACATGGTATGACGAAGTAGTACGCAGTCATCAAATGGTGATTGTCGGGCCGTCGCGATTTGGCCAGCGGTTTCTGAACTCGGTGATTATCGGCTTTGGCTCAACGTTCCTTTCAGTGTCTCTCGGGACACTTGCAGCGTATGCTTTTTCGCGCTTTCGTGTGCCAATCAAAGAGGACCTGATGTTTTTCATCCTGTCCACTAGGATGATGCCGCCAATTGCGGCCGCAATTCCGATTTTCTTGATGTTCCGTGAATTGGGGCTGTCCGATACCAAACTTGGGATGATTCTGCTTTATACCGGAGTCAACTTGAGTCTTGCTGTATGGTTGCTCAAGGGATTCATCGATGAAATTCCATTTGAATATGAGGAGGCGGCATTGATTGATGGTTATACACGCTTTCAGGCATTTTGTAAGGTGGTGCTTCCACAGGCAGCAACCGGCATTGCTTCGACCGCAATTTTCTGTCTGATTTTTGCTTGGAACGAGTATGCCTTTGCGGTGTTGCTGACTAGTGGTAATGCCCAGACTGCTCCACCCTTTATTCCTACAATCATTGGATTTGGTGGATTAGATTGGCCGGCAGTAGCTGCTGGTACTACCATCTTTCTGCTGCCAATTACGATTTTCACCATTCTGTTGCGCAAACACTTGCTGCGCGGGATTACATTCGGGGCGGTGCGCAAATGATGACCTTCTTTTCAGGGCTTATGCGTTTGCGCCGCGGTCCATGGGAAATGCTTGCAACTATCCTAATCGCACTTGGTGTGGTGATGCTGATGCAGCCGTTTTTCCTCTTGGCCTACACCTATTCCTTTATTGTTACACTGGTTGGCACGGTGATGTTCATCGTTGTCAGCCATTTCCCGGAGTGAGTCATGGCTGAAATAATAATCGAAAACCTGCAAAAAGATTATGGCGATTTCACTGCTGTGCAGTCATCGTCTTTCAAGGTAAATGACGGCGAATTTTTTATGCTGCTGGGCCCGTCGGGATGTGGAAAAACTACCACGATGCGGATGATAGCTGGTTTGGAAATGCCCACCTCCGGACAAATCTATATTGATGGAGTAGACGTCTCAGGCAAACCAGCTGCCGAACGTGACATTGCTTTTGTATTTCAGATGTTTGCTCTATATCCACATCTGAATGTACGCAATAACATCATTTATCCTCTGAAAAGTGAAGGAATGCCTCGTGCGAAAATCAAGGAAAAACTGGCTGAAGTCAGTAAAATCCTGGGGATCGAGGATATCTTGAATCGCCCAGTGGGTGGGCTTTCAGGTGGTGACCGGCAACGGGTAGCACTGGGGCGGGCGATTGTGCGTGACCCCAAGGCGTTCTTGATGGATGAACCGCTTGGTGCGCTTGATGTTGAATTTCGTGAGCGTATGGCTCAAGAGCTCCGCGCACTTCATGACCGTATGAACGCCACCACCGTTTATGTAACCCATGATCAGTTGGAAGCAATGCAGATGGGCGATAAAATAGTAGTGATGAACCACGGGGTGATCGAGCAATTTGGTGCTCCACAGATCATTTATGACAAGCCGGCCACCATGTTTGTCGCCGATTTTATTGGTTCCCCGTCGATGAACTTTCTACGTTTTGCCGGTAAGGTAACGCCAAATGACACCAGTGTCTTGCTTGGCGATCATACTGTTCAGGTACCACGGCAATTGGAGGCTTATGAAGGTGACCTTGTACTGGGGATTCGACCGGAACACATCCTCTTGAGTGAGAATAGTGCTTATCGAGCTGAAGTGCTGGCAACTGAATATTTGGGTACCAATCAGATTATTACACTCAACACCGCAAATGGTCAGATTAAAGCTCGGATCAGTTCGGAGCAATCTGTAAATGCAGGTGAAACTGTGGGGCTAGAGTTTAGCTCCAGTCGTATTACCCTGTTTGAAGAACAGAGTGAAAAGGCCATTTTATCAGAGTTGAATGAGGGGGTACTTGAAAATGGCTGAAGTTAGTCTTGAAAATCTGTCAAAATCCTTTGGAGATACGATCGGTGTAGATAATGTCACGATGACGATTCCTGACGGAGCCTTTTTTGTGCTTCTCGGGCCAACGGGTGCTGGTAAAACCACTACTCTTCGGCTGATAGCTGGGCTGGAAAAACCCGACCAGGGAGACGTGCGCATTAATGGCGAATCTGTGCTTGACGTGAGTCCGGCGCATCGTGATGTGACTATGGTTTTTCAACAATATTCCCTCTATCCGCATCTGAGCGTGCGCGATAATCTAACGTTTCCCTTGCGCTCTCCATTATTGAAAACTCCACAAGCAGAGATTGATCGTAAGATCAAAGAAATAGCGGAAGTGTTGCATATCGAACACAAGCTCGACAATAAGGCGACTGAGCTTTCAGGTGGCGAAATGCAGCGGGTAGCCATCGGTCGCGCTTTGGTGCGAGACCCAAATATCTATCTCATGGACGAGCCTCTGTCCTCCCTCGATGCGAAGCTGCGTTCTGAATTACGGGTAGAGTTGAAGCGTATTCATAAAAACCTTGGTGCAACGCTGCTTTACGTCACCCATGACCAGATCGAAGCGATGAGCATGGCGACCCATATTGGAGTGCTGCAAGAGGGTAAACTCGTACAACTCGGTTCTCCGCGTGAAATTTATGCTAATCCAAACAGCCAATATGTTGCTGAACGACTTGGCTCGCCTCGTATAAATATATTACCAGCTGATCTGTTTGGCAGCGCACCTAAAGGCGCCAAGACCATCGGCCTGCGTCCCGAACATATTATGCTGGGCAGTGGTATTGAAGGCCATGTCAACCGGGTCGAGCATCTGGGTGACCATACTCGCCTGCAGATATCATTGGCCGGATATGATTTGGTTGCTGTGATGGACCCACATAACCCTGTCAATCAAGGCGATACCCTTCATATTTCTCCTAAAAACCAATTTTATTTTGATGCCAAAGGCATCCGAATTTCATAAGGAGCCACCCATGTCACAATTCATGAACAGTCGTGAAAATCTGGTTAACGAAGCTATCGATGGCGTATTGGCAATCTCAGACGGAAAGCTGACACGGCTTGATGGGTACCCCCATATTCGTGTCGTGTATCGTACCGATTGGGATAAGTCTAAAGTGGCATTGGTTTCGGGTGGAGGGGCAGGGCATGAACCTGCGCATGTGGGATTTATTGGCGAAGGAATGCTTACGGCGGCAGTTTCTGGCGGTGTATTTGCTTCACCCTCTGTGGATGCTGTGCTTGCAGGCATAATGGCTGTGACAGGTCCAGCGGGCTGCTTGTTGATCGTGAAAAACTATACGGGAGATCGTCTGAATTTTGGCCTTGCTGCCGAACGCGCACGGGCCTTTGGCCTTACGATTGAGATGGTAATTGTGGATGATGATATCGCATTACCTGATCTCCCGCAGGCGCGTGGCGTTGCCGGAACACTGTTTGTCCATAAAATTGCCGGTGCGCTGGCCGCGCAGGGTGAGTCCCTGGAAACCGTGGCAGAGGCGGCTCGCGAAGTCATTGATGGGGTGGTCTCTATTGGTATGTCGCTAGATACCTGCACTGTGCCTGGTTCGCCAAAGGAAGACAGGATCAAACCGGGTATGGCAGAGCTTGGCCTAGGAATTCACGGTGAGGCAGGAGTGGAGCAGGTTGCGTTCAGCAACGCTAAAGAGGCAATCGAACAGGTAGTGGAGCGTCTAAGTCCATATACTGGCAATGGACAGTATGTGGCTCTACTCAATAATCTGGGGGCAACCACTGCTCTTGAATTGTCGGTACTGGCGCGTGAGCTGACTCAATCGGTACTCAAGGATCGGCTACAGTGGATGGTCGGGCCGGCATCGATGATGACTTCACTCGATATGCACGGGTTCTCGGTCTCGTTGCTTCCGGTTACAGAATTATACATGGCTGCTCTGGCAGCGCCAGTTGGGCCAGCAGCCTGGCCAGGGGTTCACCCGGTGGGCTCTGTGCGTATTACACCGTTGCCCGATGGTCTTAGTCCGATTCGCCCAATGCCTTCCTTACACGATGATCACGCCTTATTTTTAACGAGGTGTTGCGATATTCTGATCACGCTGGAGACTCAATTAAATGCGCTTGACGCCAAATCAGGAGATGGTGATACTGGTTCAACTCTTGCGGAGGCAGCCCGAGCACTCAAAAAGTCACTTGATCGCCTGCCCCTTGCAGATCTCACTCAGCTGTACCGAGCTATTGGGCTGGAACTAAGCCAGACCATGGGTGGTTCAGTTGGGGTTTTATTAGCGATTTTCTTTGCGGCAACTGGTGATGCATCTGCTAGAGGCAGCAATATGATAGGTGCGCTTAAGTCAGGGCTCGATAGGGTGCGTGAAATTGGTGGAGCCAATCCAGGGGATCGCACTATGATTGATGCGCTTTTGCCTGCGCTCGACAACCTGCATTCGGGGCTGGCCTCGGCGGCCACAGCAGCTCGTAAAGGAGCGGATAGCACAGCCAATATAACTCGTGCCCGTGCGGGACGAGCCAGTTATCTTTCTGCTGAACAGCTTTTAGGGCATAATGACCCTGGTGCGGAGGCTATTGCGCAACTGTTTGAACAGCTGGTTATTGGTGCAACAGCCTAAACGTAACCGACTAATGATTTGCTTTTCCCAAGAATTTGTAAAATTTAATCGATTGAAAGCCATCGCCGCTATACGTAAGTTGTGTGTAAGGCGCTCAAATAGTTAGTCGCGCCATAT
>CAZDJE010000058.1:19412-24370 GCA_964505715.1 uncultured Desulfocapsa sp.
ATAGTTAGTCGCGCCATATGGTGGAGAAGAGTTTGTTTTGATTCTCCCTGGCGCTGACTTCACTTCAGCCATGAAGATTGCTGGGAACGTACGCTGCTAAGCTCGGTTAAAATAAGAGATGTAGGTTGTTTTTAGATAGCGCATAAACTCGGCGAGATTACGCGTGGAGTTTCTAGCAGCAGGTGAAAGTGGTTGTCCATAAGGACAAAACCATGAAGAATAATAGTGTAGGGTTTTTGCCCGGTTTGGAGAATGTTCAGATACTGATAACGATCGTTATCGCTTGTGAAATAAATTTTCGCTCCTTTCCCCTATTGGTAACATGGTAAACGGTTCTTGGGTATTGAATGCGTAGTGGTCTTGCTATGTTCTGATGACATCAAGGGAGATGGTTGTGTCAAGGATAAAGATTTGACCCCTCCGTCCGTGCGGTACCAGCTGGATATTAGTCGGTTATTGGTTCAAAAAATCAAATGTACCTGCTCTGACCTCTGTATGGATATTGTCGCTTATCACAATCTTGCCATTGACGATAACTTTTGAGATTCCCGAGGGAAATCTACAAGGATCATCGTATGTCGCCATGTCACTGATGGTGTCAGGATTAAACAACACGGCATCTGCCTGGAATCCTTTTTTAATAAGACCTGCCTTTTTTAATTTAAGACGACGCGCAGGCAAGCCTGTCATCTTATAAATGGCTTCTTCCAGTAGTAATACCTTTCTTTCTCTAACAAAACGCCGAATCACCCGTGGAAAAGTCCCGTAGAGCCTGGGATGGGGACTCCCCTGTGAAAAACTACTGTCCGAACCCACCATGGTAAAGGGCAATTTGAGAAAGGCTGCCACAGTATCCTCATTCATAGTTTCGGATATAATTTTTACTGCGTCTCCCTCCTGTTCAATAAGATTAAGTACCAATTCAAAAGGATCTGTTTTTCTTTGCTTTGCTATTTCTGCAACTGTTCTTCCTTCAATGTTTTCTCCTTTCTTAGAATTGAATACAGAAATGGTAATTTTTTCCCAGCCTGCATTATGGTACATATTCTCCCAGTTGGGTATTCCGTATTGAATATCGTGGAGTATCTTTTTTCTAAGGATACTATTTTGCAAACGAGGAATCAGATGTTCAACCCCACCTTCAATCGCCCAGGGAGGTATCAGAGCCGTCAACGATGTTCTGGAAGAAAAATAGGGATATACGTCGCAGGTCAGATCGATACCCTTCTTTCTGGCGCTGTGTAATTTCTCAATAACTTGATCAACAAGTCTCCAGTTTTTATTACCGGTTATTTTAAGGTGTGAGATTTGGAGGGGGATTCCTGTCTGTTCTCCAATAGTGATGGCTTCATCAATAGCAGTAAGCACATCTTCTGCTTCATTGCGTATGTGGGAAGCATAAAAGCCTCCTTTTTGGGCAACAACATGGGCAAGTTGTATCAATTCTGGTGTTTTTGCAAAAATTCCAGGAGCGTAAATAAGTCCTGTAGACATTCCTACAGCACCTTGATCCATGGCTTCACCCAGAAGAGTTTTCATTTCTTCCATCTGGCTTTGACTTGGGGTTTTATCGGAAAACCCCATAACGGCAAATCGAATAGTCCCATGACCAACTAGTCCCATTACGTTATTGTAGAGTCCTTTGCCTTCAAGCAGCGCCCTGTAATCAGAAAACGAAAATTTCCCCTTGGGATTGAAGTGCTTTTCTATTGTATTCAATGCAGACTGGAAATCCGTCCGCATTGCTAGTGACTCTATAGGAGCAAGAGATACACCGCAGTTTCCAAAGAGCTCTCGCGTCACCCCCTGTTGTAATTTGATCTCTGAAAGTGAATCTTCCACCCAAAAATCATCGGAATGGCAGTGAATATCGATAAATCCAGGGGCCAGAACTAAGCCGTCGCCCTGGATTATTTCCGTAGCATTTGCCGCCCCAATAGATGGTTCAATAGAAATGAATTTTCCATTTTTTATGGCCACATCTCCACTCCATCCGGGGGTTCCTGTCCCGTCAATAATGGTGGCCTGCTTTATTATCAAATCAAAGATTTTTTAACCTCATCTGCAATAGAATCGTAAAACCATAAAACTTTTTCCCACCTCTTTCTGATATTCCATCTACGCACACTGACAAATTTATTCTTGACTCGCAACAATGAACTCGTTAATGTACGCATTGGTGCGTTCATTACCATGCGATACGTAAAAGGACAAGAATTTATGAAAAAAGAAAATCTGGAAGAAATTGCCTACAATGCAATCATGAAATTGATTGTGAGTAATCATTTCCTACCAGGTGAATTTTTGCTGGAAACCGAACTGACAGCTCTTTTAAATCTGAACAGCAGGACCCCCGTCCACCACGCCCTAGGACAGCTTGTCGCAAAAGGATTTTTAGACAAGAAAAAGAAAAAAGGGTGCTTTATTCCTCTGCCCACCCCTGAAGATGCGGAGCATGTCTTTTTTGCCCGTGAAAATATTGAGTCTCAGACAGCGAGATCTGCCGCAATGCATGCAACGGATGAAGAGATCAAAGAACTTGGACTGATTATTGAAAAAGAGGCAGATATCAGGAAATCAGGCAACCTTGTCACCTATTCCTCAATTAATCAAAACTTTCATACCTATGTCGCAACAATTTCAAAAAATAGGTATCTGCAGCAATTTTGTGAATACATCTTCTGGCGATCTAATTCCTATGTTTTTCTCAATCACTATAGATTTAAACTTAAAGTAAAAGGGGAAAAATTTATGGATTCCCCCTTGCAGCATCTGAGTATTTTTGCCGCAATTAAGGATAGAAACCCCGAAGAAGCTGCTAGACTCATGCTCGAGCATGTTCGCTGTACGTATAATGGTATTTGAAGAGAACTCCCCAATTTCTTCCCCCCCCTAATAAAGGTAATAAGGCCCCTGATATCCTTTTTCATACTGTAAAGACCGTCACTCAACGTGACTTAGAATGAAAAATTTAGAGAAAAACTTCTTGTTTTTCTCTATCGCAATCGTTGATCTGTAAAACGATTATTTAGCATTTAAGCTAAAAATTTTGAATGGAGAAAGACACTCAATGAAAATCTCAACATTACTCACATCAGCTATAGCGTTTGCCATGATGGCATCTCCTGTAGTCGCTTCAACAGATAGTACTCTTGATACTGTCAAAAAACGTGGTAATTTACGCTGCCAGGTTGGTACGCCTTCAGGTGGTTATTATAATCTCGATGCCGACGGCAACTGGTATGGTCTTGATGTCGCAGTATGTCAGGCTGTAGCGGCAGCCATTTTTGGCGACAAAAAGAAAATGGAGGTCCAGTCTGTCAGTAGCCAGGCACGTTTTACCGCTCTGGCCAATGGAGAATCTGATCTTTTATGCCGCACGGCAACCTGGACAATATCACGTGATACCCAACTTGGTTTGGATTTTCTAACACCTAATTTTTATGATGGTCAGGGGTTTACCGTTCTCAAGGAGACTGGCATCACCAGCGCGCTCCAACTGAAAGGTGCAAAGGTTTGTGTAACGTCTGGTACGACCAATGAACTGAATCTGACGGATTACAGTCGAATGAATGATCTCGATATCGACGTTGTCACCTTTGAGGACTGGAATGTTCGTGACGACACATACCTTAAGGGGGGATGTGATGCGGTAACGGGTGACAAATCTTCAATGGCCGCAAATATTGCTGCATTTGAAGTTCCCTCTGATCATTTGATTCTACCTGAAACCATCTCCAAAGAACCTTTAGGACCTGCAGTGAGACATGGTGACAACCAATGGGCTGACATTGTCAGATGGTCACTGTTTGCCATGATCAACGCAGAAGAACTGGGTGTAACCAGCGCTAATGTCGATGATTTGCGTGCCAATTCAAAAAATGTGGCTATTCGCCGCATGCTTGGTGTTGAGGGGAACATTCATGAAGGATTAGGGCTTTCCAAAGATTGGGCCTACAATATCATAAAACAAGTTGGTAATTACGGAGAAAACTACGAAAAATATGTAGGTAACGGCAAAGGGGCCCTTGGCATCAAGCGGGAAGGAACTCTTAATGCTCTTTGGAACAAAGGTGGCTTGATGTATTCTCCGCCTATGCGTTAACACTAACAGCAACAGTTTCAACCGTTATTGTTAGCAACTGGTGTCAGAACAATGTACAGGTTGGTTTGGCACCAGTGATTTGTGTAGTAAAAGATAGCATTGCAGAGGGTAAAAATTGTGGCGGTCAGTGATAATAAAAAGGATTTCGTTCGTATCGAACCAAAAGAATCGTTTGGTTTTTTCTATGACCAACGAGTCCGCTCGGTTGTATACCAACTTCTAACCGCAGCAGTTGTTGGTTGGGTCGCATGGTACCTTGTTAGCAACACAGCCCAAAACCTTGAAAGCCGCGGAATGAACACGGGTTTCGGTTTCCTTAATGTTGGTGCCGGATTCGACAGTTACTTTAAACTTATCCCCAATGAACCCGGGGTCGGGACCTATGGTCGTATTTTTATCATAGGAGCTCTTAACACATTATATGTTTCCGCTCTGGCAATTATTGCCAGTACTGTGCTTGGCTTTTTTATTGGTGTCTTGAGACTTTCTAATAATTGGCTGGTGTCTAAGGTCGCTCTGGCATATGTGGAAATTTTTCGAAACACTCCACTATTGCTACAAGTTATTTTTTGGTATATCGGTGTTTTTTCCCTGTTACCCAAGGTCAAGAAAAGCATTGACCTCTCCGGTGGTGCAGAGCTTTTACTTCTCAACAATCGGGGTCTTTACACAGTATGGCCAGTACCTGGTGATCAACTATGGATGACCGGGCTCGCTCTTATAATCGCGGTAATCGCAATTGTTTTTTTGAGACGCTGGGCCCGAAATCGCCAGAGCCGGACAGGGCAAATAGTGCCAACCGTTATACCTTCCGCTCTGTTACTTATTCTCCTGCCCGGAGCAGTATTTTTTA
>CAZDJE010000059.1:0-24334 GCA_964505715.1 uncultured Desulfocapsa sp.
AGTATACGTGGCAAATTCCCTTCTTACATAGAAAAAAGTGCCGTGTTGCAAAAGTACAAAGCGGCTATCCCGTAAGCCAAGAGAAAACCACCATGTGACAAGAAAGGCTGGATATCTCAAAGTGATTGCCATCATAAAAAGGGAGGATGTCGTGAATCGAATCGAATCAATTTTCTGTTGCAGGCTGTATTTGAAGAGGAAAAATTACTTTTTCCATACGGTTAAAAACTACCTGCTCCAGTTACAGCAATTTCTTGTCTGGATTGCTGTGCCTGTTGAAATGCTTAGCTCCTAAAAATGTGAAATTTTACATTTCTTGTCAATTTCCTTCTTTTATTCTATAATCCAGCAATTGCTTAGGGAACATGTTTGCTTATGTAAGAAGCTGTGATTTCGGGGACTCTGCCAGTTGTTTAACCGGGCCAATAAATTATTATTGGCAATTGCACTTTTACGTATAGTACTGGGCTACAAAAGCTATCATTTTTACTAGGAGTTGTGATGAACAAGAGTTGGCTTGCCCTGACAATGCAGGGGCGGATGCGGGGCCTAATCATTTTTTCTATTGCCATTGTTTTGTCGGTAGTGGGATTTGGTGCTTGGAAAATTCGTCAATTTGATAATTATTATGTAGATATTCAAACATCATCTGGTCAGCTTCAGCAAAATCTGCAGCAAAACTTCAATGTTTCCCGTCTCCTTGCTTCTATTCATTCGAATCTACGTCTGTATATGCAATCGGCAGATGACGCTGTGCTGGCATCTATCCGTAATGACGCGAAAACACTGCAAAACACACTGCCTGTAGCGCTAGAGCAAGATCTTGCTCATTTACAAGAAATTATAGATGTCCTTGCTATCCGGATGAAGAGCCTGCAGGAAAACAATGAAAAGGTTTTTCAGGCAGATAGGGATATTTCAAACGCTCTGGCCCAAAACTTACAAAAAATTCCACAGAAACTCGCCTATAAGCTTATCCCCATTGTCAACAAAGCTAAATCACGTCATCAGGAGCTCTATGTCTCCACTGTTATGGCTGGGCAGATGAGTGATATTAAGGCGAGTCAGTCTGCCATTGCTGAAAACCTGACAGATATTGAAAATAAACTGGATTCGATCGGTGGTAGTCTTTCAGCTATTGAGAAAAAGACCGTAGGCGACCTGATGGAAGCATTTTATTCTCTGGATGATGCAAGCAGCACTGTTACTGCTATTCGTCTCGTTGCCATGGAAACAGAACTGGAGATTATTAGCACCGTTGAATTGCTAAAAAATGCCGTTGCTGAGGATTCCTTGTCGAAGAATGCGTCGTCGTTTACTCTCATGCAAAAAGGCATGGTGATGGCAAAGAAAAGTATTCTTTATCTTGTGGCGACGCTAGCTTTTCTTGCCCTTCTTTTTACTGGTATCAGTTTAATTATCAGTAAAAATATGGTCGCTCCTTTGGTAGAATTTGTTTCTTTGTTGAGAAATCTTGGTCGGATGATGGCCGGGCAGCATGAAAATGGCAGCTCAGATGCCGCACGTATGGTTCAGCTTTCAGGATTTATCAAAAATCGACGTGATGAAATTGGTGAAGTTGCCCATGCCATTAGAGATATGCTGACAAATATGCAGTCTATTTCTTTTTTTCGTAAAACCATCGAGGCTGACGAGAGTACCAGGGAAATTTATGAACGCCTGGCCCGCATCTTTATTCAAAAACTGGGGTTAACTCAATTTGTTATTTATGAAAAATTACGTGGTCAGGCCTCAATGGAGCATGTTTTTAGTCATCCCCCTGAACTGAAAGATGAGTTGCCTGAATTTGGTACGGCCAATAATTGCCGGGCAAAGCGTACCGGTGCAATTATAACTTCTTACGACGATCAGCACATCTGCAATATCTTCCCCTTTCAGGATTCCCTTGATCATTATTGTGTGCCTATGATTGTGGGTGGTCACGTCATAGGGGTAGTGCAATTTCTTTTTTCCAAAGATATGAGTAAAGAGGAGCAGAGTTCTGCCCGTGATCATATTGCCGAGGCGCAGAATTTTATTGCTGAGACCTTACCCGTTTTACAGAGTAAACATCTGGCTGGAGAACTTGAAGAGATGGCGACAAAGGATCAGCTCACCGGTCTCTTTAACCGACGTTACCTGGAATCATCTCTGGATCAGATAGTTGCCGGCGTCCGTCGCCGAGGCACTAATCTGGGTGTTTTGATGTGTGATCTGGATTTTTTCAAACAGGTCAATGACAAGTATGGGCATGATGCCGGTGATGCTGTTCTTACACAACTCGCTCAGGTTCTTCTTAACGCCGTTCGCAGTTCCGATCTGGTGATTCGTTTTGGAGGTGAGGAGTTTATTATTTTACTGATGGATTGTGAAAAGGGTACCGCCGCTAATATTGCCGAGAATATTCGTGAGGCTGTGGAAAACTATAAATTTCAAGCTACCGGGCAAGTCATACAGAAAACAACAAGTATTGGTGTCACTGAATTCCCCGCCTCTGAAAGTCAGGGAATCTGGGAGGCTATTAAGTTTGCTGATGTTGCTCTGTACAGTGCCAAGGATAAGGGGCGCAATCGAGTAGAGGTCTTTAAGGCAGATATGTGGGAAGACGCATCGTATTAATTCTTATTTGTAGGAATCTTGTAAAAAACTGCTAAGCACAGGTTCCGAGAGATTTTTTGTGAGATCCAAAAGAAGCAATTAGAGAGGGGGGAGTGAATGAACAAGAGAGTTATCTGGGCTGGAGGAGTACTTTTTCTCATTGTTGGTTTTTCGACAATGGTAAATGCCAGTAACCTGAATATATTCCTGGAAAAATGTGGTTCCTGTCACAAAGAAGGGGCAGAAGCTCCTCCAGTTGAACCAGCCGATAAAGCTGGACTGGTCTGGGAAAAATATTTTAAACGAGATCGTCATCCCGGAAATTTACATTCAAGTATCAGTGCTGTTGAACTTGCTGATGTCCTGACGTTTCTGAAAAATCATGCGGCAGATAGCGATCATCCCGTTGCTGCGGTTATTCCAAAATGAGAAAGGAATGTATGGACAAATTTGTGGACAATCCAAATTCCTCAAAACAGCAGCGCATCAGGAGGAAAAAGATGAAAAAAACCTTGCTAAGTGTAGGCGTGATACTAGCTATGGCAACCAGTGTATATGCCGGAGATGAAACCGTAACAATACCTCTGGAAGATTATAGAGCAATTATGAACAGGCTTGATGCTCTACAGCAGAGAGTTGAGACGTTGGAGTCATCCCCTCAGAAAACACTCCCTGCTACTGAGGTAAAATATGACAAGGTGACAAAGGATATTGATCATATCTATGACAGTCTAGATGCTCTGGAGACAAAAAGTATCAAGAACAAGATTAATTTTGGCGCAGAACTTCGGGTCAGGGTTGATGGCTATAGTGGGAAAAACTTTAATACCATCAACATGACAAACTTTCAAAATAATCTGCTGACCGGCATGGCACCTTCTCAAGCGATGGGTGCGGCGATGACTCATCATGACAAGATAAACGATCCCAACAACTGGACCAATCGTTTCCGCATTAATATGCAGGCACAAATCACCGATTCCCTCCAATTTCATGGTCGATTGGCCATGTATAAAAATTGGGGTGACAGTGACGACGGGACGTCCTCTGATCTGTTAAACGATTTTAATCGATCCCATCGACCTGGAAGTAGCAATCTCTGGGTCGACAGAGCCTATGTAGACTGGGTTCCGGAGGGATCGCCAGTCCCCGTGGCAATCACAATTGGTCGTCATCCGTCCACTGAGGGGCCTCCATTTGAACTGCGTGAAAATCGCTTGCGCCAATCCACCTATCCCGCCTTGCTCTTTGATGGCGAAAATGATGGTGTTGTTGTTACTTTTGGTCTCGATCGTTATACGGGGCTGAAAGAATCCGGCTGGCGGTTTGCCTATGGAAAAGTGTATCATTCAGATGATGATAATAATACAGGGTCTCCCTTTCCATTCCTGGATGATGAGGAAGCTGCAGATTCAACCATGGCTGCCACTTTTTTTGAGACAGAAATTCCTGGAATGGAAAACAGTCTTGTTGTGTTTAGTTATGCAAAAATATGGGATCTGCCGTTTTATTTTTCAGGCCCCAAATTGTATGAGACCGGTATGGCCAATACCGATGTAGGCGATATGGAAATCTGGGGTGTGCACCTGCAGGCGTCAGATATTGCATCTAGTGGACTTGATTTATTCCTGTCGTATGGCGGGAATAAAAGTAAAGCCAATGGGAACGCCCCCATGGGACTTTTTGGACTGTTATCATCGGATGGTCAGTCTGATCATTCAGGCTATTCTATTTATACCGGTTTACGTTATACCCTACCATTGGAATCACTCAATATGCCGAGAGTTGGTTTTGAGTATAATCAAGGCTCCCAATACTGGTTCAGCATGACCATGGGTACTCCTGATATTTTTAATAAGCTGGCGACCAGAGGAAATGTTTACGATGCCTATTATATTCAACCCGTAAACAAACATCTGTTCTTCCGGGCTGGATATATGTATGTGGATTATGACTACACCGGTAGCGGGCAGCATATTGGAGCCCCCAGAGAATCAAACGCGACTCTGGAAAATTATTATTTCCTGATGGATGTACGTTTTTAAAAATAGAGAGTTGCAGCTTGAAGGAAAACCGGTTCAGATCGTGGGTTATTTGAATCGGTTTTTTTATTTACTTTAGGATGTGATTACAACCCTTTGTTTGAACAGTATCTTTTCTTTTTTAAGTGGAGTCACTTTTACATACTTTAATTGAACATCAAAACACTCTGTAGTACCATTCCGTGGAAAGAAATTATCAAACTACCCAAAAAGTAAGGAGTTCTCTATGGAGTACAGATATATAGGTCAAAGTGGTTTGCGCGTGAGCCCCGTTTGTCTAGGCACCATGACCTTTGGTTCCATGTGTGATAAGAAAACAGCCTTTGCCATTATGGATAAGGCATATGATGCTGGGATTAACTTCTTCGATACAGCCGAGGTGTACCCTGTCCCACCACGTGCAGAAACCATAGGTATAACCGAAGAGATTGTTGGTGAGTGGCTGCAGGGAAAAAACAGGGATTCAGTAATTATTGCGACAAAGGTTGCAGGTGCTGCATCCGGCTGGTTTGTGCCGCCGGTACGTGCAGGTCTTACCGCCATCGATGCTCATCATATTGTAAAGGGGGTGGAGGGGAGCCTGCGTCGTTTAAAATGTGACTATATTGACCTGTATCAGATGCACTGGCCAGATTCCGTAGTTCCAAGGGAAGAATCCATGGAGGCTTTTGACACTCTGGTACGTTCAGGAAAGGTTCGTTATCTTGGGACTTCCAACGATACGGCCTATGGAACAACTAAATCCAATATGATCTCAAAGTGTCGTGGCTATAAACGATTTCAATCTATCCAGAATAACTTTTCCTTACTCAATCGCAGGTTTCTTGATGAGATGGTTGAAATGTGCCGAGTGGAAAAGGTTTCTCTGCTTCCCTACTCACCCATTGCAGGTGGAGTCTTAACAGGAAAATATAATACCAGAGAGGATGTTGCTGGGCGATTTAGCCTCTATGCAAAGGATAGCGATCCACGCGTTCGGTCAATGGCCGGACGTTTTGTGAATAGCAAAACACTTGCCTCGACTGCTCGCTATATGGACATAGCACGTGAAGCAGGTATTTCTCCGGCTACAATGGCCGTTGCCTGGAGTAAGCAGTTTGATTTTGTGGCCTCAACGATTATCGGAGTGACAACTCTTGCCCAACTCGATGATTCCCTGGCAGCACTTAATCTTGAGTTATCAGAAGATGTACTACGTAAATGTGACGAAGTGCATAGTGATATCCTCTATCCCATGGGCTAGAAGGCTGTCCAAGAATTCCCTTTTTTCCAAATTCTTCAGAATTTTCAAAAAATAATGCTCGCAATAGTAACCGTATGGCTGTGCTTATTTTTTGAAAATGTATCGATTTTGAACAGGTATGTGAGGTACGAGACTCTGAAATGCCTGTTCTCGGTCAATCCCCTAGCCCACCGAAAGTGTAATTAGATGAAGTTATTGCGAAATATACATTATGGCTGGTTTGTAGTACTGGCTGGAACGTTAACCATTGTTGCCGTACTTGGGCTTGGTCGATTTTCTCTGGGGATGCTTTTGCCTTCCATGGGAGCTGATCTCGGTCTTGGATACAGTAAAATGGGCTTTGTCGGTACCGGGAATTTCTTTGGTTATCTGCTGGGAGTGCTCTTGAGCAGCAGGCTTGTAAAACGTTTCGACTACAGGGCCGTTATCAGCAGTGGTATTTTTCTGGTAGGTACCTCAATGATCTTTGTCGGACAGGCAAACGGGTTCTGGCTGGTGCTGATTTGTTTCCTCTTTACAGGTATCGGTAGCGGTCTTGCAAATGTCCCCGTTATGGGACTGGTTTCCCAGTGGTTTGGCTCCACACTGCGCGGCAGGGCAGCGGGGATTATGGTCTCCGGAATCGGGTTGGGCATAATGATTACCGGTCTTTTGATTCCAGCCATTAACAACTGGGCAGGGGCCGGGCCGGGATGGCGGACAAACTGGATGGTTTTGGGGATGATTGTTCTTGGAATTGCTGTTCTCTGCTCTTTTTTAATTCGAAACAGGCCCGAAGAAATGGGATTGCAGCTTGTTGAGAGAACTGGAAAAAGAGCTGACGGCAAAAAGTCAAAACCCTCCTCAGACAAACCTTTGGCGACTGGGAATCGAACACTTGTTCATCTGGGGAGCATCTATTTTTGCTTCGGTTTTTCCGTCGTGATCTACGTAACCTTTGTTATCACCAGCCTGATTAATGAGTATGGTTTTAGCGAGGCGGTTGCAGGACGCTTCTGGCTGTGGTTTGGCCTGTTAGGGATGTTTTCAGGGCCAATTTTTGGTTCTTTGTCCGATATTGTTGGCAGGTCATACACTCTGGCTCTTGTGTATAGTCTGCAGGGGATATCGCTTCTGCTGCTTGCTATGAATCCATTTCCTGGGAGCGTGTATCTCTCCGTTGCTCTTTTTGCTCTCTGTGCTTGGAGTGTTCCCTCTATTATGGCTGCTGCCATAGGTGATTATCTGGGGCCTTTAAAGGCCGCTGTGGGATTTGCCACACTTACTCTGTTCTTCAGTGTGGGCCAAATAACAGGTCCTGCTCTTGCGGGAATTATGGCAGAGAGGAGTGGTGACTTTTCCGGTGCCTATATTCTGGCTGGATTGCTGATGGGTACTGGGGCACTCGGCAGCCTGTTTTTGCCTGTCCGAAAAGTGTAGTTGTTTGGCTTGTGGGTATGGAGTTATCTGGCTACGCTGGTTTACTCGTCTTCATCCATAAAGAGGTTTTTGTCCATGGCTTTTTCTCTTGCTGCTTCCAGTGTGATTCGGTTCGCATTCACGAGTTCTTTGAGATGTGCATCCATCGTCTGCATTCCTAGCGATTTTCCAGTCTGAATCAGCGAATCTATCTGGGTGATTTTACTCTCCCGGATAATGGATGCCAGGGCAGAGGAGCCGATTAATACTTCAATAGCAGCACACCGTCCTTTTCCATCACTCGTTTTTAAAAGCTGCTGGGCGATGACCGCCTTTAGTGATTCCGAAAGCATGGTTCTGCTCTGGGCCTGCTGTTCTGCAGGAAAGGCATTGATAATTCGGTCGATTGTTTTAGCTGCACTGTTGGTGTGAAGAGTTCCGAAGACCAGAATTCCGAGTTCGGCACAGGTGAGCGCAAGGGATATGGTTTCGAGATCACGCATTTCACCCACCAGAATAACATCTGGATCTTCACGGTTGGCTACCATCAGGGCTGTGCCAAAGGTGTCGGCGTGGGTACCGATCTCTCTTTGGGAAAAGATACATTTTTTATTGGGGTGAACAAACTCAAGTGGATCTTCGATGGTAATGATATGCTTGGCTGAACTGTCGTTGATCATGTCGATAATGGCAGCCATGGTTGTTGATTTACCACTGCCGGTTGGCCCGGTAACCAGGACCAGACCCCGTTCATAATTGGCTATTTTCTTAACCACATCGGGCATCCCCAGCTGGTCGAGTGTGAGGATTTTGGTTGGGATAAGGCGAAAGACAGCCCCAACTCCCCGATGCTGAAACAGGAAGTTGCAGCGGAATCGACCAATACCTTCAAGCTCATAGGCCTTGTCAAAATCCTTATTGATTTTCAGCTTTTCCTGCTGTTTGGGATCGAGTATCTCAAAGAGGATTTCCATGTTGGATTCTGCTGTGAGTACGGGGGCATCGAGTGGAACAAGCTCTCCGCGTAGACGCAGCAGTGGTGGAAAACCTATCACCATATGAAGATCACTGGCGCCTCGCTCCTTCACCTGTCCGAAAAAAGTATCTATCTGGGCCATGATTTTCCTGTTAAATCAGTAGTTGCAATATCATATTGTCATTAGAACGGTATCGCTGAAACTTACTTAGCATCTTCGGACCCTTCTTCTGCTTCAGCTGGCAGAAAACGTTTCAGCATGCTTTTGTTGTCAATATTCGCTAGAGCAGAGGGAAGAGAAATCTTACCAGCTTCCAGCAATTCAACGATGGAATCATCCATCAGGCGCATTCCCAATTTCTTGCCCATCTGCATGGTGGAGTGAATCTGATAGGTTTTGTTATCACGAATAAGGTTGGCAACGGATAAATTTCCAATCAGAATTTCGAGTGCGAGCTGCATGGTTTTGCCGTCGGTGGCTGGAATAAGGCGCTGGGTGATAACAGCCTTAAGAGATTCGCTGAGCATGGCTCTGATCTGATTCTGTTCGCCCGGCGGAAAGGAATCAATGATTCTATCAACGGTTTTTGCTGCGTTCGAGGTGGAGAGGGTGCCGATAACAAGATGTCCTGTCTCCGAGGCAGAAATGGCAAGAGAAATGGTATCCAAGTCCCTTAGCTCTCCGATAATAATCACGTCCGGGTCCTGACGCAGCGCGCCTTTCAGGGCGTTACTGTAGGAGAGTGTGTTTTTCCCAAGTTGTCTCTGATTCACAACCCCTTTTTTGAAGGGGTGGATAAACTCTATGGGATCCTCAACGGTGAGGATATGGTGGGAACGTCTGGAATTGATATAATCCACCATGGCAGCAAGAGTGGTGGTCTTGCCATGTCCGGTGGCTCCGGTTACCAGTATGATTCCTTGGTGATTGTCGAGCGCCTTACAAGCGACTTCGGGGAGGCCGAGTTGGGCGAGTGTTGGAATCTGAGGAGGGATAATGCGAAAGATGCCGCTCATTCCGTTGTTATGCAGCATTGCACTGCCTCTGAAACGTCCCACACCTTCAAGCTCATAGGCAAAGTCAAGCTGGCGGGCACGGGTCAGGGTGTCACGCTGCTCTTGACTCAGGAGCTCTTCAACCAGTCGCACCGTGTTTTCAGGAGTGAGTATTTTACTTTTTAAACGAACCAGCTTTCCCATATGGCGAACCATAAAAGGTTCACCGGGGATAATGTGTACATCGGAGGCCCGCATTTCCAGGGCCCCTTTAAAAATTTTATCCAATACTGCCATGGGCTTGCCTCCCGTGAGTATGTAGACGGTTAGAGAACATTTTTAGCAGGAAGTATGATTTGGATATTGCTGGTAAGTAAATTGATAAAGGAGCTTTTTAGGATTTCCTTTTTATAATGATCAGTTATCGTGGCATCGGTGACTACCATAAACTGATTGGTCTCGTTCATGAAGTCTGTTAACCTTGCTCCAGGGACAAGATCGATTGCCCCTTCAATGCGGAAATCCTTGGTCAGAATAATTATTTCTGTCTTGAGAGTAGACATAGTTCTTCCTCTGGTTACGATTAGTTTTGTTTTTCTACAACCCGACAAGGTAGTAACGTTGTCTCAGGTGTTAAAAAAAAAGGTGTCTGTTGAGTATCCGTTACAATGATGAAGATGTCAATTGTCCATTTTTTACAGGTAGCACAATAGTACGAATATGAAAAAAGAAATGGAACTTCTGGCGCCAGGTGGTGACATTGATGCTATAAAAGCTGCAATTGTGGCCGGAGCCAATGCCATATATTGCGGGCTGGATAGATTTAATGCACGCAACCGTGCGAAAAATATACTCATTAGTGATTTATGCGGACTGATACGACTTGCCCGTAAAAATGGGTGCAGGCTTTTTCTAACCCTTAATGTCATAATCGTAGAGAGTGAGATTCCTGCCCTTATCGCTTTGCTGAATAAATTAGTGAATACCCGGATCGATGGGCTGATTGTCCAGGATTTTGGGATGTTTTATCTTCTCTCACGTTATTTCCCTAATCTTTCAATCCATGCATCAACCCAGTTGACAACACATAATCGCGGACAGATAGAATTTTTAAACAAATTGCAAGTCAGTCGGGTGAATCTGTCACGGGAACTTTCCCTTCCTGAAATAGAATCCCTTACTGAAACGGCGCATAAAAATAAACTTTTAACTGAAGTTTTTGTCCATGGTTCTAACTGTCTCTCTTTTTCCGGAATCTGTTATTTAAGTTCAGTGCATAGCGGAAATTCCGGAAATCGGGGCAGGTGCAGTCAGCCATGCAGAGATAAGTATGAAACAACAGCAGCAGGAAAGGATTTTCCTCTGAATATTAAAGACAACTCCGCATTTTTTGATTTGAAAGAACTGGCTGCCGCAGGGGTTGATTCCCTTAAAATCGAGGGACGAATCAAGAAGTCTCATTACGTTTATAGCGTGGTCAAATCCTGGAGAGAGGAACTACAGCGATTCTATGATTATCATAATTTATCTACTGAGAACGATGCGCTCCACCGGGTGTTTAACCGTGGTTTCTCAAATGGTTTTTTGAGGGGCAATATTGCTCAAGAGATGTTTGCTGATAGCCCGCGGGATCACTCTGCGACTCATCTTGCAGAGATTAAGGGAGGGGTAACGACCAAGAATGTAGAGGCGGCAAAAAAAGAACTCTACGATCTGAAAACGGATATTATAGCCGAGGTGAGAAGTAAGATAGAACCGTTAAGGAGCAGGAGGGAGGCTCTACAGATATTGGTATCCGGTGCAATCGATTCTCCTTTGGAAGTTGTGTTGCGGACATCTGATAGGGAATTTGTTGTTATGTCAGAGGTCAATCTGGTGAAAAACAGGAACTTCGAGACAGGGAGTAAGAAAAATAATGGGGCCTCTCTTGATGTTGAACTGCTGTCAAAAAGATTCGAAAAGATCAACGAGACGGAGTTCTTTGTCGAATCACTGAATATTGAGAGTCTGAGCCCAGGTCTGTTCCTTCCTTTTAAGGAGCTGGCTTCAATAAAAAAAAAGATTCTGTATATCTTGAATGGTTCAAAGGATTTTGTTGCTGCCATTGATGTACCGCAAATAAAAGGACAGAAAAAAGAGCTTATCCGGCCGACTCTCTCCCTGCTACTTTCCTCAGAAGATGAACTGCCTCTTTGTGGCAAATGTTCCGGCGATCTGTTTTTTCAGCTCCCGGACAGTCTTGGTGAGGAGAGCTCTTTTTTTGGGGACCTCTTTATTCGTGAACGTCGCCTAATTCCATGGTTTTCATCTGTTATAATCGGAGATGATTATGAGGCTGCGGTGGAGTTTCTGCAAAGGGTTCAACCAGCACGTGTTGTCACCAATAATAGTGGCATTGCTTATGAATGTTACAAGCGGGGGATTGACTGGATCGCAGGTCCATACCTGAATAGTGTAAATTCGTTCAGTCTGTTGTGTCTGCAAGAAACATTTAACTGCCGTGGAGCATTTATTTCAAATGAGATTAAAAGGGGTCAGCTAAAAGCTCTGAAACGATCCGGTGATTTTCAACTCTATTATAGTATCTATCATCCGATTCTGTTGATGACGAGCCGGCAATGTTTGCTGCATCAGGTCACCGGTTGCCTCAAAGATCGAATTGATGAAAACTGTATTCAACGGTGTGAGAAATCGGCAGCAATTGTGAATCTTAAAAAAACATCACTGCTGGTAAAGAAAACAAAGGGCAATCACCATACGCTCTATGGATCAGAGCACTATTTAAATACGGATATCGTGGCGGATATTCCAGATTTGTTCTCCAGTTTTTTGATAGATGTGAGAAGAATAGAAACTGAGACCAGAGTGGCAGGCAGTACTGCAGAACTTGTGGAACTTTTTGAAGGTCTTCTCGTGGGTAGATCAGGTGCAGCAGAGGAATTAAAAGAGAGTATTTATCCTGCAACAAATGTGCAGTATACAAGAGGGCTTTAACTTGGTTATCTGAGAGACTAAGTTTTAGTCAAAAAAGCATAAAATCCAGTGTCTGTATTATTACGCTGAATAGGTTCGTTTCTTTTACTAAAGAAGGGACGGCTTCTTTCTTCGTCCACCTCGGAAGATGCTCCCAAGAATCATCCCAAAAAAAAGAACCCCGCCACCGGCAAGAAACCACTTAAGAGTATAGTTATTGCTCAGTGTTTTATTGCTCTGTTCCAGAAGAGCTAATTGTTGAGTGATCATCGTGTTCTTTTTGGAGGTTTTTAGCATATTGGCGTTAATCTGAACAACATCTGCGGTTTCTTGTTTCAGTTTGTCGTAGCTAGCCTGAAGCATACTATAACCATCTTTGATGGTATCACGTTCTTCCTCAGTTCGGGCAAGATCTGCTTCTAGTGTGTCCAGCTTCTGTTTGGTCTCAGCCTCCTGCTTCAGCATGTCCTCTTTTTGAGCGCGAAGTGAATCAACCAGCTCATTCAAAGGGGGCTCAACTCCAAGAAATCGTTTTAATATCCAGCCTTCTTTGCCATTTGTAAGCAGTACTTTTGTATAATCAGTACCCTCTTCAATAAATTCAACTGCTGTGCCATCTTTTACCATGGCGATAACTTTATAATCATTTCCCTGGCCCCGACGGACAACAACTTCTGCACTTGGCTTTACGTAGCGCGTCTCTGCCTGTGCCGAAGTTCCTGAAAGGAATATGGTGGCGGTCTGTAGAGAGAAGATAAAAACTGCAAACAGGGCAGTGAAAGGGGGAGCGGGTCGCTCCAGGTTTTTTGAGAACATGGTGTGATATCCTTGATGTTGCAAAATATAGAGAAGCCGTTGGGTGTCTCTTTCCTGTTTAATTTGCACGAAGAGACATGTTGCTTTCTTTGTTCTTATTTATCGCGTACCAGTGATACAGTTTTTCTGTTATAACTCAATATTCCGAAAATGGGTAGGTTCTGCTGTTTTGAATAATAAATATTTTGAAGATATATATGCGAAAAATTGCCTTTGGATACTCAACACGCTGTAATATCAGGTGTGCCCACTGTGTGGCAGCGGATGATGCCAGAAAAAGTGAAAAGATGGCGCTGGCCTGTGCCAAGGAGCTGATTGCTGATCTTGCTGCAGTCGGCGTGCGTGGGATAAGCTTTACAGCTGGTGAACCGCTCCTCTACGTTGATGATATCTGCGAGCTCATAGCTCTGTGCAGTAGATATGAAATCTATAGCAGGGTTGTCACCAATTCTTATTGGGCGAAAACTCCTGATCTTGCCGACAAAACTGTCGCCAGGCTTCAGACAAACGGTTTATCGCAACTGCGTTTGAGCTACAGCCGCTGGCATCAGGAGAATGTTCCCAGGCAAAATATAGTGAATGTTGCCAGGAGTTGCGAAAAACGTGGGCTGGATTATTTTGTTTCCTTTGTCACTGATTTTTCAGAGGAAGATGATAGCTTTGAGAGCTTTCTCCGTGAGAATACATTACGGTTTTTCCCTGAGCCAGTAATCTTTTCAGGCAGGGCAAAATCCTTTGAACGTTCTGTACTGCGTACCGACTATCAGGACAACTGTTGTGCTATGAATCCCTATCTTGCACCAAGTCTTGATATGTACGCCTGTTGTGATGCTGGAAGTCATTTTAACCGTACAAATTTTTTCCACCTTGGTAATCTAAAAGACACAAGTTTTGAAGAGATGTTTAGGAAAAGTGAAACAAATAGTTTGTATAATCATATTCGAACGATGGGGATTTCTGCCATTGCGTCCTATGCTGGTTTTCCGGCGCGGGATATAATCGGTTATAGAAAATGTGAACTATGTGAAAAATTATTTAATACTCCAGAGTTGCTTGAAAAACTCACAATGGAGACGGATTCAGGATTAAGCTCCTGGCGTAGATAAATTGAGTATCCTGATGATCAGGAGAAATTGCTGCGCTATACATACAGGGAATAGAGATGGCAGATATTGGGAAAATGAATAGTCTTAAAGTGCTCAGCACTCAGGGCCACAGAGTTCAGCTAGATGGGGGAGACTCAGGAGAAATCGTTCTTGATGAGAAGTTTGTTTTTGGAAGATATCACCCCGGGCAGGAAGTGGAAGTTTTTGTGTATATCGACGGGGACGACCAGCTGGTTGCTTTCACCGGTAAACCCTATGCCGAGGTGGGAGAGTTTGCTAAACTTCGTGTCGCAGCGGTATCTTCGGCCGGAGCCTTTTTGTCCTGGGGGATGAAAAAAGACCTGCTGGCTCCAATGAGTGAACAGCGTACTCCTATGAAAGAGGGGGAGTCCTACGTTGTCTACCTCTTTATGAGTGATATATCAAATCGCATTACAGCTTCATCCAAACTGGAGAAATACCTTGGGCTTCAGCCGCCAGAGTACGCAGCCGATGAAGAGGTGGATCTTCTTATCTATGATAAATCTGATCTTGGCTATCAGGCGGTAATTAATCAGTCACACGTTGGAATGCTGTATGAAAATGAGGTGTTTCAGAAGCTGTTTACCGGACAGAAACTGAAGGGGTATATTTATCACATTCGGGAGGATGCAAAAATTGACCTGAGGCTGCAGTTGCCTGGTTATGAGAAGGTTGATGGCGTTTCCCAGGCAATCCTTGATGTGTTGAAAGAGAATGGGGGAATGAGTTCTTTGTCTGATAAAAGTCCACCCGAAGAAATATATGCCCTCTTTGGTGTCAGTAAGAAAGTGTTTAAACAAGCAATTGGTGCACTCTATAAAAAACGGCTTATAGATATAGATCGCAGCAGTGGAATTAAGCTGGTGAGTAAGAAATGAAAATTCGTAAAGTAGATACAGAGTTACAGCTAAAGGCTTTGGCGATGTTGCGGGATGTCTTTCCGCGCAGCAAAGATGAAATACAGCTGGTGGAACGGCTCTATAGCAAAAAACGTGATATCCAGAGTTGGGTTTGTATCCACACTAATAAGGTTATCGCTCATGTCGTCTTTTCCAATGCCTACAATGGGAGTGTCTTGTGCGGTTTGCATCTGGCTTCTTTAGCGGTAAAGCCGGAGTTTCAAAAACATGGAGTAGGCTCAGAACTTCTTCGCTTTGCTTTACGGCAGGAGGGCATCAAGAAGCAGGCGCTCTTTGTGCTTGGGAAGCCTAAGTTTTACAAGAAATTTGGTTTTGAACCCTGTGCAAATCCCATCTGCCCCTTTGACAAAAATAATAAAAATTTTCTCTCCATTCGCAATCCTGTCGCAGCAGAATATACCGTGGGATATGAGCCTGAGTTTCGCAAAGGTGGTTAATATGACGGAAAACACCAATGTTCTGATTATTCATCATGAGCCGGAGCGTTATTTCGAGACTCTGTGCAAAAGATTTCCACAGCTCCATTTTTACTCTGCTGGAAGCGATGCGGAGGTGATGCAGCTGATGACTGATGTACAGCCGCAGGTGCTGCTGAGTTTTCGTTGTGATTCTATTTCCAGTGCTACGCAGTCCCTAGCCGTAGGAAATCCCTGTGTGAAATGGGTACAGGTGGCAGGCGCTGGATATGATCATCTCGGTGAACTTGATAACGTAGCATGTCGGGTTACTAACTGTGCGGGGGTGCTGAGCCGCTTTCAGGCGGAAACTGTTATCGGTGCCATGATCAACCTTAACTTTGGGTTTTTCCGCTACCAGTTACAGCAGCAAAAAAAACAGTATCTGAAACTGCCATGGCGCTCGCTTGAAGGACAAAAACTGCTGCTTATCGGAATGGGACATATCGGAAGGGCTGTTGCTGTGAATGCCCGCCACTTTGGTATGCATGTGACGGCTATTCGTTCAAGGATCCAGGAGTCTCCGGAGGCCGATGTCGTTTGCACGCCTGATCAAGTCCCCGATCTTTTACCGGACGCTGATTTTGTCTCTCTACACCTTCCATATAATACAACAACGCATCATTATTTTGATGCAAAGATGTTTAGGGCGATGAAGCAGAGCGCATATTTTGTGAATAGTGCTCGCGGCAATATTGTGAATGAAGATGCTCTTGTTTCAGCACTTCAGAATGGAGAAATTGCCGGTGCCTATCTGGACGTGTTTCGAGAAGAACCAATACCGCAATCAAGTCAATTATGGCAATTGAACAATGCTCTGATCTCTCCTCATTACTGTGATTCTGTGGCTGACTGGCGTGAACGGTTTGCAGCCTTTTTTGCGGATAATCTCGGACGCTGGATAGGTGGAGACGAGCTATATAACCTTGTTACATAGTGTAGTTGTAGGGAGCAGAGACGAATAGGATTTGTTTTAGAAAAAAATAACCTGACTACCACCTAAACTCAGATTTTGCTGATAACGTGTGTAGGAGTCCCGTCCCTGCGGGCAAAGCAAGGTATGCATGGATCACGAAAAATGACGAATCAAGAAGTTGTTTCGTCGGTGGAAGTCTGTTATGGAAGATGTTGTGAGAACGTAGACTTTTTTTAAGGGTACTTTTACTGATAATTTTTATTTCAGTAAGGAAGAGGGGAGACGCTATACAATGTTTTTCGATCATTTACCACAGCAGGGATTTATCTGCGGTCATCGCGGTGCACGTTCCATTGCTCCGGAAAATACGCTATTGGCTATGGTCAAAGCGAGGGAGTGCGGTGCTCATTGCTGGGAAACAGATGTCCGGATGAGTCGTGACGGTGAGCTGATAGTTTTCCACGATGATACCCTGGAACGGACTACGGATATTGCTACTTACGCAGCTTTTCAGGACCGAGTGGATTTGCATGTTGATCGTTTTACACTTGGCGAATTACGACAGCTCGATGCCGGTTCCTGGTTTTTGGCGGCCGACCCTTTTGGAACTGTCGCCAGTGGCGAAGTCGAGTCAGGAGAAGAAAAGCTGATACGGGGACAGAAGATTCCACTGCTTCGAGAAGTTCTGGACTTTAGTAGGGAACATGCTTTCCCGGTAAATATTGAGATAAAAGATCTGAAAACAGTTCCCGGAGATTCTCTTATTGTGGATAAAATCATCGAGATGCTGCGGGAAACGGATACCATTGATCTTGTTCTTCTCTCCTCGTTCCGGCATGAGTATCTGCACCAGGTACGTGCCTTGAATAAAGATATTGCCATTGCTGTTCTCACTCGAAAACACCATCCTTCCGATATTATCAACTATCTGCATGGTTTTTCGGCTAGTGCCTATCATCCTAATGTTATTGATATCTCTGATGAGAAATTTATTTCACGGATACAGCGTGGTGGTTTTCGGGTCAACAGCTGGACGGTAAATGATATGGAACAGGCTCCGAAATTACTGCGTATGGGAGTTGGGGTCATAACCGATTGGCCGCAACGTGTAATGTGCGAAGCTTATTGTTAGTTGACTCACTGGGAAGAGAATGAAAACGAGTAAAATACTATTCTTAGTATGTGTCGCCGGTGCGCTAGGCGGGCTTATTAATAGTATTGTGGTATGGGGGCTCGGTGCATTGGGAATAACCCCGGCACTTGCTTTTAGCATGGCACCGGAACTCACTTTCGAATGGGTGGCCCGGCGGGTTTTTGCCAGTGGATTATGGGGGATTATTTTTTTAATACCTATGTATAAAAAATCCCCTGTTCGAAAAGGCGTACTCCTCAGTATTTTACCATGGCTTTCAAGTGTTCTTTTCGTTTTTCCAATGCAGATGGATGCTGGATTTTTTGGTCTGGGCTTTGGTGGTGCTGCACCGGTTTGGACATTTTTATTTTCGGCTATCTGGGGCGTGACCGGAACGCTATTTTTATCCAAGTTTTATAAGGGGTACTAATTTGTTCTGTCGCAGCTATTGGAGCGTTCTATGAAACGTGAAGGAATGCTTAAGCATTAAGCGGCCACAGTACCATGCTTCTCGAGTAGCCGTAGAAATGGCCGCCGTTGTTTGAGTTCTTCTGACTGCCGAACTTGGAAAAAATGCGTATTGGCAGAAGGAACAGATTAAGGAATTTACACTACTTGCCAGGGGATATTACCTGAAGGATAGATCAAAATATGAAGACAATTGGGATGATAGGCGGGATGAGCTGGGAGTCGACGGCTAGTTACTATAACGCACTGAATACAGGTGTTAAAGAGGATCTTGGTGGGCTCCATTCTGCCCAGATATGTATGTATAGCGTTGATTTTGCAGAAATTGAACGATTGCAGCACCTGGGGGATTGGGCAGCAACTGCTGAGATTTTAATCGATGCTGCGCAAAAGGTTGAGGCGGGAGGAGCTGACTTTCTGCTGATCTGCACCAACACCATGCATAAGGTGGCACCTGAAGTTGAGGCGGCAATTTCGATTCCCCTACTGCATATTGCAGATGCTACAGCAGAAGTGCTTGTGGCGGATAATGTGAAACGGGTTGGTCTGCTTGGAACCAAGTTCACCATGGAAGAAGATTTCTATAAGGGCCGGCTTACTGATAAGTACAATATCGAGGTGATCGTGCCCGAACGCGATGATATTGATATTGTGCACAGGGTAATTTATTCGGAGCTCTGTCTGGGGAAGGTTTTAGATGATTCCCGGCAGGAATATCTTCGTATTATCGAATCGCTGCATGCTAAGGGGGCCGAGGCTGTTATTCTCGGATGCACGGAGATTGCGCTGCTTGTGCAGCAGAGCTATAGTTCTGTTCCGCTCTATGATACAACGGAAGTTCATGCGTCTCGCGCGGTGCAATTGGCAGTGGCTGAGTAGGCAACGCTTTGCGAATATAAAAGAGGTAACGTTATGAAAATACATCATTTACGAAATGCCACTTTTGTTATTGAATCCGGTGCTCATTCTATTCTTATTGACCCCATGCTTGGTGCAAAGGGGACATTGCCACCATTTTCAGTATTTCGTCATAGGGCCAGGAAAAATCCAATTGTTTCTCTGACATCAAACAGTAGCCAGATTCTTGACCGTATTTCCCACTGTCTGCTTACCCATTCCCAGCGATTTGGATTGAAACCACTGAGTCATCTCGATCATCTTGACAGTGCGGGTGAGTCATTCTTAAAGGAGAAAAATATTCCTGTTGTCTGCCCGAGGGACGATGCTGTCTACCTGAAAAAATATGGCATGAATGTGCATACAGCACTGGAATACTGGAAGGCAACACCGCTGCTTGGTGGAAAAATCACAGCCATTCCGGCACAGCATGGTCACAGCTGGATGCATTATCTTATGGCGAATGGTGCTGGGTTCTATTTGCAATTACCAGGAGAGCCTTCCATCTATATTAGTGGAGATACTGTGTACACTGAGGATGTGAAACGGGCACTGCATGAGTTGAAACCTGATATTTCTGTGGTAGCGGCTGGATGTGCCAGTCTGGACATGGGCGGGCCCATTCTGATGAGTGTTGAAGAGGTTGTCTCCTTTGTTGAGGCAGCGCCCGGAAAAGTTATAGCCAACCACCTTCAGGCCCTAAATCACTGCCCTGTCACCCGCAAAGAGTTAGGGCAAACAATGGAAACAAAAGGGTTATCCGGGAAAATTTGTATTCCTGAGGATGGTGAAACGATTGTTATGGATTGTGATTGAAAGTGGGACAGTATGCTTTGAGGATCCGTCATATCAATACCGTAGTTGTTAGAAAAATTAAAGAAGGGCTAATATCTTGGATCTGGTAATTAATAATATTCAAATTCCCATCGAAAATGACGGGATGGAAGAGTATCTACGTCTTGCCGCTCGAAAGATGGGGCTGGCTGTTACGGATATTTCCGTCACTAAAATTTTGAGTAAGAATCTCGACCTGCGTGATCAGAAGCAGTTCTATTATAAATTATCCCTAGTGATATCCACAGCTGACAGTTTTCCAAATAAACAAAATTTCACTCAATACAGGAATCCGAAAACCGCAGAGAAAAAAACAGCGAAGATGCAGGAGAGGCCAATAATTGTAGGCTTTGGGCCTGCAGGAATGTTTGCAGCTCTAGAACTGATTGCTTATGGACTAAAACCCCTAATATTTGAACGGGGAAAGAAAATAGAAGAGCGTTCCGTCGATGTTGAGCGCTTTACAAAAGAGCGAAAGCTTAACCCTGAATCAAATATTCAATTCGGGGAAGGAGGGGCTGGCTCCTATTCCGACGGGAAGCTCTTTTCAAGAAGAAATAATAATACATCCACCGTTAACCGAGTCTTGAAAACCTTTGTTCAGTTTGGGGCACCAGCGGAAATCGAATATATCAGCAAACCCCATCTGGGAACCGATGTGCTGTGTAAGATCGTACGCAATATTCGTCTCTACGTTCTTGAGCGGGGTGGTGAAATACACTATGAATCAAGGATGACAGATATCCTGATCACCAAGGGAAGTGCCAGAGGAATTGTTATAAATGGTGAAAGGGAATTTCTTTCGTCCAATATCTTTATAGCCCTTGGCCATTCTGCTCGGGATACCGTTTCGATGATGCATGAACGGGGGGTTGCCATGGAACAGCGACAGATATCCGTGGGGGTAAGAGTTGAGCATCCTGTTCAGGTTATCAATCGGATGCGTTATGGCAGTAAATATGATGGGTATCCAGGCCTTGGTGCAGCTACTTACTCTCTGAATCATACCAATCGAAAAATTCGTCGTGGAGTGTATACTTTCTGTATGTGTCCTGGAGGCGAAGTGGTGAATGCCGCATCGAGCGAGGGAATGCTGGTTCTTAACGGTATGAGCTATTCGGATAGATCCTCTCCCTTTTCCAACGGGGCACTGGTTGTGAGTTGCCATCCAAGTGATTACAATTCAGATTCTCCGCTTGCCGGATTTGATTTTCAGAAGGAGATTGAACAAAAAACATTTCATGCTGGTGGTGGCGACTGGTCAGTTCCCGTCCAGAATCTAATGAATTTTCTTGGCGAGGGAGGAACAGGGGATATAGCTGAGAACTCCTATAAAATGGGAGCTGTTGCGGCCGATATGAGAGATATCTTTCCTGAGTTTATTACTACAGAGCTGCTTGTTGCATTCCAGAAATGGAGAGCGGAGGTACCTCTTTTTGTTTCGCATCATGCACTATTGCTTGGCGCTGAAACACGCACCTCTTCTCCACTACGGATATCGCGTAATGAACAGTTTGAATCGGTAAATATAAAGAACCTGTATCCGATTGGTGAGGGGGCAGGCTATACCGGCGGAATTACAAGCTCTGCCGCAGACGCCATAAAAGCTGTGGAGGCACAACTGCAGTAGCAACAGCAGTAAAAAAGTATGAAAAAAAAATCTATGAACAGAAATTCAGGAATTGTGTATTCCACTGAGTCGGGAACAATGTGTCCCGGTTGCAATAAGCAAAAGAAAGAATGTATCTGCAATAAAGCTCAAGCGATACCAAAAGATGGCATTGTCAGGCTGATGCGGGAAACAAAGGGTCGCAAGGGGAAAGGTGTTACCCTGATAAATGGGGTGCCGCTTGCTGCCGCAGAACTCAAAAAACTCTCGAAATCGCTCAAACAGAAATGTGGAAGCGGTGGCAGTATAAAGAATGGAGTTATAGAAATTCAGGGAGATCACCGAGATGTCTTGGAAAAATCACTGGTGGCTCTTGGGTACAAAGTAAAAAGGGCAGGAGGCTGATTCTATGGCTTTTCAACACCGTACCGTTCAGCCCAGCAGGATTGCAGGGCGTGTTCTATCAGAATCCGGAGACCCCCTTATTCCCCCAGAAGAGTGGGCTTTTCTCCAAGCGGGTGATGCCGCAATTACCAGAAGTGTAAAGGCCAAAGGGAGCACCTGGATAGTACAGATTCGTAAGGGAAGACGAATGATGACAAGGGGGATCTGGGCCAATAAAAGTGATATTGAGGAATCTCGCAGAGAGGTTGAGGCTAAAAGAGCGACTCCTGCGTATGCTAAAAAACGCAAGACAGATCTTGCCAGGCGCGCGGTCAAGCATGAGCAATATTGTGAAGAGTTTTGCGCCAGTGTGATTCAATTCCTGAACTTTCATCCACGCTACAAAAGAGAAGCAGAGGTGCTTGGCCAGAAGATTACCGAACACGCCACTCCCGTAGGCAGCGGAACAGTGGCTCGTACAGAACGGATTCCCATCGACCAACGTGCCGAAGCTGCAAGCATTGCCTGGATGCGTCACCAGACTACGGCCTATGATTCCATGAGAATTGCTAGAATAAAAGGGAAGAGAAGAGAGGTTCGCAGACAACTTGCAGCACAATCTGTTAAGGTATTACAATCCTATCGTCAGGGGGAAGAATGTTGTGAAAATTGTCCCCTCCAACAAGCATTATCAAAAGAGAATATATGAAATTTGACTCCCTGGGCTTATCGGTCCCTATTTTAAAAGCTGTCACTGAAAAAGGTTACGAAACACCAACTCCTATACAGGCTCAGGCGATTCCTGCAGTCCTTGAAGGCAAGGATGTGATGGCCGCTGCCCAAACCGGCACAGGAAAGACTGCCGGATTTGTTTTACCGATACTGGAACTGCTTAAATCCGGAAATCGGGCCAAGGCAAATCAGGCACGTGTGCTTGTACTCACTCCTACCCGTGAGCTTGCCGCCCAGATCGAAGAAAGTGTTCGAGTCTATGGTAAACATTTAGCACTTCGTTCCACCGTGGTTTTTGGTGGAGTGAAGATCAATCCTCAGATGATTAAATTGCGTAAAGGCGTGGATATTCTGGTAGCAACTCCTGGTCGTCTTCTTGATCTTCATCGTCAGAATGCGGTGAATTTTAAGCAGTTGGAAGTGCTGGTGCTCGATGAGGCGGATCGGATGCTTGATATGGGGTTTATCCATGATATTCGTAAAATATTAGCGGTTTTACCGAGAAGCCGACAAACGCTGATGTTTTCAGCAACTTTTTCCAATGATATTCGCGGTCTCGCTAAGACATTGGTTCGCAGTCCCGTTGAAATTTCGGTGACTCCTCGTAATACCGCGGTGAAGGCAATTGAACACTGGATTGCTCCGGTGGATAAAAAACAGAAACCCGCGCTTCTCGCTCACCTGATCAAAGAGAACGAATGGACACGAGTGCTGGTGTTCAGTAGGACGAAACATGGGGCAAATCGCCTCACAGGATATCTGGAAGGGAATAAGATAAGTGCTGCAGCCATTCATGGCAATAAAAGCCAGAACGCTCGCACCAAGGCATTGGCTGCCTTTAAGGATGGCCAGATTCGGGTTCTGGTGGCAACGGATATTGCTGCACGCGGCATTGATATTGATCAGCTGCCTCAGGTTGTGAATTTTGATTTACCAAATGTACCGGAGGATTATATCCATCGTATCGGTCGTACCGGCAGGGCAGGTTCTACGGGGCAGGCAATCTCGCTGGTGAGTAGTGATGAATTTCCACAGCTTGCTGACATTGAACGTCTTCTCAAAAAATTACTTGATCGCAAAGTCATTGAGGGTTTTGAGCCCGTCCATGAGCTTCCGGATTCTCGCTTGGACCTTCGTCCCTTGAAACGAAAAAGACCTAAGAAACCTAAAAAAGAACATCTGGACGGGCAGCATTCCGGTAGCAGTTCCCAGGGAAATCGTCCGGCCTGCAGTCGCTCGAAACCAAAACCCAGATTCAAGTCGTAGTGGGTAGGGGAAAGCGTGAAGCGTGACCCATACACCTGCTCCTGTAAATGGTATTCTGCTAAAATCCTTTAGACCTCCTTTCACTAAATATGAAAAAAATCATTCTTCTGATCAGCATAACGGTATTTAGCTGGTGCGGTTGGTGGCTGGGGGCTTATATCGGTCTTATGACTGCCTACCTGATAAGTTTTGCCGGCAGTCTTATTGGCGTTTATGTCGGTGTGAAAATAAATCAGAACTATTTGGACTATTAAATAACCGTAACTCTCTAAGGAAGTTTTTACTGTTGCGACTCTATTATTGGCTGTAAGCGTAATAGTCTTGTGGGGAAAAAAGGGAGAAGGGATGTCCAGTGTGGCCAAGTCATTCCCTGCTTTTCGGAACGGTTTGGCTCGTTGTTTTAGTATGTTATGGGGTTTTTAGTGTTTTTTTGAAGAGAATTTGGTTAAGATACTTATATTGACCAACGTTCACCTGACAGTTGTTTATGTGAATTTATCAGAAGTATCCAAACAATTTTTAAACAAAAAGAGGAAAAGAATGAATCGTACT
>CAZDJE010000060.1:0-23306 GCA_964505715.1 uncultured Desulfocapsa sp.
ATATTTATGTTGGAGGGAGTTAAATGTCTTCATTCGAATCACTACAAACATTTGGAATGAAAAAACAATGGCTGTATGAGATTGTTGTCTCCAGTTATAGCAAAGAAACTCCCAACAGTGCTCCTTTTGGAGTAAGAACAACCGATTACAAAACAATTACTATCGAGATGTACAAGGGGTCGGCCACCCTCAAGTCTATTCTGAAGACGGGCGAATTTGCTGTTAATGTAGTTGAGGATCCTGTTGTTTTTTACAACGCTTTGTATTGTAAAGAAAAGATACACTTTAGCAGAGCTAAAATGATTACAGCTCCTGTCATTGTTGATTCGCCTGCAAGCATTGAAGTAAAGCTCACAGAAAGTCAGGAAAAAGAAAAAAGTTATATAATTGAAGCTGAAGTCATCCATATCGATTATCGCGAAAAATGTCTGTTAACAAACCGTGCGAAAAGCCTCGCACTTGAAAGCTTGATACTATCCACCAGAAAGAACCTTTTCCCCCAAGAAGAAATGGAGAGAATGTTGAGGGAAAATTATCGGGTCGTAAAAAAGGTGGCCCCTGAATCCAAATACGAAAAGATGGTGCATACTTTGTTGACCTCTATCCTCAAATGAGTTTTTAATCAGTGGGGAGTGGATGGTAGCTCGGAATTCGCTTTGAGAAGGTGCACACTGCATCAAATCCCACTCGCTTGAGCATTTCCAACCCTTTGCTGATATCCTGACCAAGATTCTTAGGCGAATGTGAGTCAGAGCCGACTGTCACTTTAGTAATACCTGCATCTTTCAAAATTTTCAAAATACCCAGGGACGGATAGCATTCATGGGGAGAATGGTTCCAGCCACTGGTGTTCAATTCAAAACCGATGTCTTTTTTCTTCATCAAATGAGCAATTTCCCAAATAAGATCCTGATACTCTGCGATGGCAACTGATGCTCCATTTTTTTTTGCGTAATCCAGATGCCCAATACAGTCAAAGTAGGCATAATCAACCATCTCTTTTATTGCTAGGAGGTACTTCCTCATCCTTTTGCTCAAAGTTTTTTTATCTTCGGGTTTGTCGCCAGAAGAATTTGCACTTACAAGCGTCGTTCCATCCAAGGAGTGAACGCTGCCAATAATATAATCAAAAGGATGCTGCTGAGTAAAAAGGATGATTTTTTTGACGTACTGCGGGTAGTAACCGATTTCACAACCAAATTTAATAGAAAGCATGGGGAATTCTTTTCTAGCAGCTTCGATATCAGAAAACAGCTGCTGCCAACCTTCATTGCGCATAGCGTAATCAAAATAACCGGTTTCGGCTGATATCCACTCCTGGTGATTAGTGAAACAGATCTCATTGAAATTTCTATCCACCGCCTGCCTGCAATGGTCTCTGATCTCCCCGGAACCATCTTTGGAACAGCATGTGTGAAGATGGTAGTCAATTAAGCCACAGCCCTTATTGCTTGTCTGTGTCATTGCTGTCTCGTTTTTTTGCCTGATTTTGTTTACGCAACTTCTTTCTGGCTTTTGAGGTCGAACACTCTTCTTTGTAGGTTATCTGCTGGTCGGTCATTTCGGAAGATACAGGCGTATAAGCACACCCCCAATCCAGTTCTTGATCTTGAACATAACGAGTACCTAATTGCCAGGCAATTTGGGCACGCGCTAGCTCTATGCCGATATAGTATGCATGGGGTGCGTTATTTTGAAGAGTAGGTAGATTATCAAATAGACCATAAGGGTCAGTTGCGGTGTGCAAACCATCACGATTATAAATATGTATTCCTTCGTGAGTCACCTGAATGCGAAAATTGGGATCTTTAATTTGGGTAGAAATTTCCTTAACCTCTTCATAACTGTATGGAAAAGGGTCTCGGTTGTGGAGACTCATTAAGCCTGTGTGGTACCCTTTTGGCAAAGAATAATCCTCCTTTGCCCGGTACATAATTCGACGAGACAGGTTCAGTTCTGCCACCGAGCGTCTTGCATGGGGACTCACTTGGGTGGTCAAAAGATTGTTAATACCTAATTCAGACATCATGCCCATCATGATGGTATTTATCCCGCCGGTGTCTGCCTCGGTCAACTCAGACAGGTTACCGATACCCATCATGATTTCTATATCTGGATAATCTGCCCTCATCTGGTGATACCTGACGATGGAGCTCACAAAACCAAAATGAATGGGGTCAACAATACAATCTGCGATAAAGGGTTTACCTTTCTGTTTCAAAATATCAATGACTCGATACAATGAATCGATATCATTGGGCTGTTCAGGAATGAGAACCGGAATAGCATCCACTTCATCTGCAACCCATAATGTTTTTCCAGTAAGACTTAAAAGATACTGTGCACCAGCCTCTGCGCCGCATATCAATTGTTTGGGATTGAGTGAATCGACACTTACGATATACTCTTCAGCAACCAATGCTTTTACAGCATCACCAAGATGAGGGAAGTCTTTTCCGGGTAGACAACCCAAATCAATGATATCAGCGCCATCAATTCTATAAGATTCTGCTTTTTTGAGTATCTTTTGGATACTCAGATCTGGTGCATCTACGATTTCCGCAAAAATCTTGGCATTATATCTTTTCAGATCTGGTACATGAGCTCCCTGCCCAAAAAACACAGGGAGATCTTTAAGATCTTTTGGCCCTCTTTCCAATGGGATACCAAGTTGTTTCCCAGCCGCTTCAATATTTCCAAGGCTTAATCCTGGAATAATGATACGGTCAGCATTTCCACTGGCATCAAGACGTCGTAGGATCATATCCGTGGTTATAAGGGCAGCAACGGAATAGGGAAGAGACTGGATCTCATAACTGAATTCGTCAACCTTAATTGAACCCAGAACCCGTTCAAGACTTTTAGTGGCAAGTGAGCCGGTTACAAATAGGATATGTTCCATTTTTAGAAAAATCCAAGTTAGGTGTGCTTATACGAATGAATGGCCTCTGTTACATCAGCTGCTTGACGATTTTCTTTTACATCGTGGACACGAAATATGCTGACACCTGCTTGTACCCCTAGAGCAGTTGATGCGCATGTTGCTCCCAGCAAGTCTTTAGGATCAGTTGCAGCGCAGATTTCGCCCATAAACCTTTTCCGACTGGTACCCAGTAAGACAGGATAGCCCATGGCAGTAAAATCCTCCAATCGAGCCATAAGAGTGAGATTATGTGCTCGTGTTTTACCAAAACCTATGCCTGGATCGATAATGAGGTTTTCCTTAGGTACCCCATAGCTTTGCGCCTTTTCACAACGTTCTTGTAAAAAGCCACTAACCTCTTTGATGATGTCGATATAGACAGGGTTATTCTGCATTGTTTGTGGTGTCCCCTGCATATGCATCAGGATAAGGGGTAAATTCTGTTCTGCTGCAAGTTCAAATATTTTCTCATCATCACGACCACTACGAACGTCATTGATGATAGAAGCACCGGCTGCAACTGCCGCTTTTGCGACTATTGAGCTGGTCGTATCAATACTGATTGGAATATGTGCCGGTAATGTTCGTCTAAGAGCAGTGATGGGATCGACAACACGCCGGAGTTGTTCTTCTGGCGGAACTCTTTTTGAATCTGGTCTGGTAGACTCACCGCCCACATCAATAATATCTGCGCCGTCTCTCACCATTTGCAAAGCGAACTGCACGGCGCGACCTTTCAGGGTATAGCTCCCTCCATCGGAAAAACTATCTGGAGTGAGATTAAGTATGCCCATAATGATTGGGTGCTTCTTAATGAGTAAGCTATGCAGTGTCATAATTTTATTTTGAATTAAAGTTTATTTTGGTATCCCTTGACGATCAGCAATCTTCATGCTGCACTGTCACCTGAACCAATCCACGTATTGAGTTTCCAACATATACGGCATCCGCAGTATCTACATCTTGTCTGCTCAAAACCTTTTCTTGGACAAAGTCATTATCCAGCAAAAAGCGGCGGAGGGTCCCGTTTAATAAACCACACCCGAGTGGTGGAGTGAAAATTATCCCATCATTTTCAATAAAAATATTAGTGATGCTGCCCTCGGTAACTTCATTATTGATATTAGTAAAGAGTATCTCAAATAATTGTAGTTCTGTTGCTTGTTTTCTCCCCTCATCGTAGATTTCTCGCATGGTCGTTTTATGAAAGAGATAAGGTGAATCAGGGTTTGTTTGCTGCCGCGAAAAAGAGACCACCGGAAGAGGAGTCATTACCACGGGGGTAGGAAGATCAGAAACTCTGAAATTTGGTAACTCAGTTGTGGTGAACTCTAAAGCACCGTCACGATAAAGCAGAAGCCTTACCCGTTGAGGCGTTGTAAAGATGGTGGACGCTTCTGCAAGTGTGTGACGGAACGTATCTTCATCAAAGGAAAAATCGAAATAGGAAGCGGAATCCTTTACTCTTTGAAAATGTTCTTCTAAGAGTAGATACTCCGACTCCGGTTGCCAGAGCATGGTCTCAATGAGTTGAAAGTCAGATCTGGGATGAGTCAAAAACCTCCCCTTAAGTAAACCTTCCTGCCATTCTCCTTCCGGATCTGAATCATGGATAATTGCGCCACCAACTCCCATTTCCCCTCGACCGTTTTTTAAAACCACAGTGCGAATCGGTACATTAAACACTGTTTCATCGGGACCGCTATAGCCTATGGCGCCGCAATAAACTCCGCGCTCTTCTTTTTCCAGCTCATGGATAATTTCCATGGTTCGAATTTTGGGCGCACCGGTGATAGAGCCACAGGGGAAAATTGCTTTAATGACTTCCTGAAATCCGAGTTGCCTGTTCGACGTCAATTTACCTTCGATTGTTGAAGTCATTTGAAAAAGTGTATCATAGGTTTCGACATCAAAAAGTGATTTAGGCAGGACCTTGCCACCATCGTTCTCATAGAGCAAACGTCCGAGATCGTTGCGAAGCAGGTCGACAATCATTATATTTTCACAGCGGTTTTTCGGGTCGTTTTGTAGCAGCGTGCGATTGCTTATATCTTCAGCCGTAGTCCGCCCCCGCCCCAAGGTGCCTTTCATTGGGCGAACTGTGATGTTTTCTTTGCCTGCCCGATAAAAGAGTTCTGGGGAAAGGCTTATAATATCCTGCTTGTCATATCGTATCCAGGCACCATAGGAAACGGATTGATTACGTCGAAGGGTGTGATATAAATCCGCAACAGATCCATCGAAATCAAATTTCAATTTCATGGTGTAGTTGACCTGATAGGTATCACCGGCCATGATGTACTCTTTTACTCGGCTAATAGCCGACAAGTATTCCTCATGACCAATATTGGTCTGCATATTGCTTATTTGGTGACCATCTTGACCTTGTATAGATGCTGTTGGCCAAGATTTGTTATCTAAAAAACGATTGCCTGAATGATCAAAAATCACCGGTTTGTCAAAAACACCCAATACAGCTAGAGGTTCGCCCGCTGCAGACAAACGAAGATGTGCTCCACTAAAGTGACGAAGTGTTGGCTCCAGCAGATATCCAAATTCATATGCAATCCAGCCAGCAAGATACTTACCCTTTTTACGCCATCTCTCACATTCCTGGAAAAATTGTTCCGTTGAATCTTCGGCCGTGCAGACCAGCCAGTCGAGAGGATCAGTAAAGAGCATTGAGTGATGATCATTTTCAGAAACCTTGCTGCTCTCCAGAAAAACAAAATTTTGCATAGAAGCTAGGGCATTGGTCAATGAATGGAGCTCTTGTTCTGGAATTCTTTTCATATAATCTGACAGTTATGCTGTGGGTTTCAGTGAATTTTACATTTCCTTTTTGCCATTTTTTTCAGGATTAAACAATATAAGTAGCACAGGAGTTATCCGATTCCCAGGCTGAGACCCGAGATACTTTTATTGACGTATCTTTGATTTTATTCTGGAGCTCTGTTGCGATATACATAGCGATGTTCTCGGAGGATGGAGTCTGGTTTTCAAAAATACTTATTTCATTTAGATATTTATGATCAAGTTGATCCATAATATCAGCGACATATCTTTTGATTATCCCAAAATCAACTAAGACACCGCCTTTATCCAGTTTTTCCCCTGTAATACGTGCTTCTATCCTCCAGTTATGGCCATGAAGATTTTCACACTTTTTGCCGACCATAGTTAACCGGTGTGCTGCTGCAAAATGGGTCTTAATCTTTAATTCAAACATCTCATGCCTCCGACAGTTATCATTTTAAAGCATATTGGCAGAAAATTCTAGTTGGCCCACTCCAGGAGCCAGTCTTGCGCCAAGATACCTTTATTGTTTTGTGCTTCTTAAAATACATCCCATAAAAATAAAAAAAAAGCCGAGCTGCTCTTACTTGGCAGTTCGGCTATAATAAAAAAAAGCCAAACTGCACTATATTGGCAGCCTGGCTATGATGGTATTGATTATCTCATAGCAAGCGATCCCCGCTGAGGGTAGCTATTTGATGTCGAGTTACATATTCAATTTTCAAGTAACCCAGACATAATACATTGTATCTTTTTTCTATCAAGACTTCAACTCCTGAATGGAATTGTGCGCGCAGTAAGTAATTACATATTTTTTGACAATAGCTATTAACAACAACAACTGCTTTTTTTATCGGTTGAAGGTCTCAATGATTAAGGCTCTCCCCCGATATTTAGTTGAATCACTTTGGCATTAACACGTATTACTACCATTGCTACCTCGCAAGAGAATCGCTTAGTAAATGATAATTCATAACTAGACTGCATTTTTTTATACTCTTTGAAATAGTGACACGGTTTTCACAAACAAATTTCTCCCGGATAGAAAAATGGGTATATTTACCGATGCGTAATCAAATTTTATTTATTAGGAACAGAGTAAGTAAATAAACATCCAGCCATCTCCTAGGGGTAGGGCCATTCCTTTGGCTCTGCCCCTTTTTTTCCTACATCAAATCTTCTTACAAAATGCCTACATCTTCTCAAGATACGCCTCCCACTCCAAGGGAAGCATACTTTTTTTCTTATTATTACAAGACTTACAACAGGGAACAAGATTATCTTTAGCGCTCAGCCCTCCGCGTGAAAGCGGTACAAGATGATCCATGGTCAAATCCTTAAAGGCTGATTTTTTCCCGCAGAAATGGCATTTCCCTGAAGAGGTCTTCTGCTGCCACCAACGGGTTTTACGTAAATCCCTTGCCTTTGCTCTCTGGGTTCGAATCTGGGCATCGTCAGGTGCATCGAAATCAAAGAAATCCCTGCTCATCAGACCAGTTCTCCAAGCAAAATTTTTCGCGATGCTCCGACAAGATAGAGGGACCCCGCAATAAGTATCAGATCATCAGGTCCTGCTTTATTTTCAGCAGCGGAAATAGCTTTATCCACACCTTTACACAGCTGACACAACTCCTGCAAAGACTCAGGAACATTTTCAAGCAGTAATTCCGGTTCTGCAGAACGTTCACCGTCAGGTTTTGTTAAAATAATGGTATCCGCAAAAGCGGCCACTAATGGTAATGTCTTCTGCAAATCCTTATCTGCCATTGCCCCCCAAACAAGGATCAGTTTCTGATACCTGCATTCGGATTGAAGTGCCTGGACCAGACTTTCAACGCCTGCTGGATTATGAGCACCATCCAGAAGATAGGAAACCGTATCCGAGTCTCCCCTGCATTCCACCTCTTCCCTGCTGACGCGATCCAGACAAAAGTATTCAAGACGCCCCGGCCATTTGACCTTTTCCAGACCGCGTCTTATATCTTGCTCGGTGCAGGAAAAATCTTTCTTGTTCAGCAGCGCTATAACGGCCAGTGCAAGGGATGCATTCTCGATTTGATAATCCCCTTTCATGGAACAGTGCAAATCCTTATAGGAAGCATCGGAAAATGGTTCGCCCCCCTGCCATCGCCAGTTACGACCATCAGCTGCTACTATAGACTTAAAAGCATCACTGTATAAATGGAGTCTGGCACCTCTCTGTGTACAGGCAGCTGTCACCTCTTCAAGCCCGGCCTCTCTTTTGACCGCAGAAACAACAGGAACGCCACTCTTTACAATACCCGCTTTTTCACTAGCCACGGCGGATATGGTATCCCCGAGATACGCCTCATGGTCCATACTTACATTGGTGATCACCGAAACAAGTGGAAGAACGATATTAGTCGCATCGAGTCTGCCGCCTAGTCCTGTTTCAAGTACTACCAGATCAAGATTTTCTTCTGCAAACCAGAGTAAGGCAAGTGCCGTTGTGAATTCAAAATAGGTTATTTTTTCTGCCCCCAGTACCGCATGTATCCTGGTGGCCAGTTCTGTAAATTTGTCTTCACTGATAAAGCTGCTATTGATTCGAAAACGCTCCCTGACGGAACTGAGATGCGGTGAAGTGTATAAGCCAACACGATAACCAGCTTCCGACAATATGGTCAAAAGCGTCATACTAACAGAACCCTTTCCATTGGTTCCTGCCACATGAACAGTTTTCAGGCTCTGCTCCGGATTACCGACTTTAGCCATAAAGGAGCGCATCGACTCCAGACCAAGTTTTATTTTGTGAAACTGAAGACTATCAAGATAGTCCCAGGCTTGTTGATAGTTCATATTTTGTTAAAGTATTGAAAGTTTCGCGTAATCAAGATGCAGCGTCTTCACACCGTGCCGTTTAAAATTCACATCCACTGAACGTCCCTGTGGTTTTCCATTTACGATACCTTCACCAAAAAAAGGATGATGAACCCGAACACCTTTTTTCAAATCCTGCACCGACAGCTTTACCTTCTTTGCCTTCTTCGTAAAAGTCATAGCACTCGAGGCCGAAGATTCTGCCCGTAGAAAAGAAGGTGCATTACTCTCAATACCATCACGATCAATTCGATCAAAAAGCCCTGCCCGTAACTCTGAAAGAAAAGGCGACATCCCTACTCTGCGATACTGCCGATCGGGAGTCATAAGTTCACGAGGGTAGGTCAAATAGAGATATTTCCTGGCTCTGGTTGCAGCGACATAAAGAAGTCGTCGCTCCTCTTCCCACTGCTCCCCCATTGTTGCTGAAGCATGGGGGAAACGGCCATCGGCTAGTCCCATAACAAAAACAGCGTCCCATTCTAAGCCTTTGGAAGAGTGGATGGTGGAAAGTATCATTCGGTTCTTATCTTCTTTTGAGAGTCCCTTTGCAGGTTCCGGTGGATCAAGTGTCGTATCATCAACAAAACTCTGGAGATCAGCATATCCTGCAACAATAGATTTTAACTGATCAAGATCTTTTTGACGTTTGGGATAGTCATCCCTGTAAATCTTTTCAAATAATGGCTGATAGTATGCCCAGACAAGCTCGTAGAGACTACCCGGTGCAGTTTCCCGGCCCATATCCCTAAACAACTGCGCAAGGTTTGCGACACCATTTTTCCATGTTTTACCGCAGGGATATTCCGACAAGGCCTGTCCCGGATTCCCGGAAGTGGCAATAGCATCGGCAATCTTCCTGGCTGTTTTGGGGCCAACTTTATCAAGATGGAGAAGGATACGATTCCAGGAAAGAGTATCAAAGGGGTTTACCTGAAGGCGTAGAAAGGCAATAACATCCTTCATATGAGCAGATTCCGTAAGCTTCATGCCTCCACGTTTTTCAAAATCAACACTTGTTGAATTGAGCTCCATTTCAAGCTTATAGGAGTGGAAACCTGATCTAAAAAGGACAGCAATGTTTTGTAACTCCACCCCCTTTCCGCGCAGTTCTGCAATCTTCTTTGAAACAAATGCTGCCTCTTCCCGTTCATCTCGTCCTGCAAAAAGCCACGGTTTCATCTTTCCTTCAATTTTTGAGAAAAGGGTTTTAGCATACTTTTCCGTGGCATTATTAATAATGTCATTGGTAAGCGACAAAATCGGCTGCGTGGATCGATAATTTTCCTCAAGCTTAATCACCTTCGTATCCTTAAATACCTTAGGGAAACGCATGATATTATAAAAGTCTGCCCCACGAAAAGAATATATAGACTGTGAATCATCACCAACGACCATCACATTTTCATGACCATGGGCAAGCAGTCGGACGATATCAGCCTGAATAAGATTGGTATCCTGATACTCATCCACCATAATGTGTGAATATCTGGCTGCTATCTCCAGTCTGGCATCGGGTACCTCAGCAAGCAATCGTTTCCAGTTCACCAGCAAATCATCGTAATCCATCAACCCATTATTAAACTTAAAATCCTTATAGTGCTTATTCAGATTCACTATATCATCCACATGTTCACTAAGATGCGGATAACTCTCGAAGACAAGATCATCAATAGGGATGGACTTATTGACTGAACCAGAGAGTATATTAATCAGCACTCTTTTGGTGGGAAACTGCTTATCACGACCGGTAAGCCCAAGAGACCCCTTCAGCAGATTGATAATCCCTTCAGCATCTGCCCGATCAATAATAGTAAAGGAAGAACCAAATCCAAGGTGATGCCCGTGGCGGCGAAGCAGCATATTGGCAATACCATGAAAGGTTCCGCCAACCACACGCCGACAGGTTTCATTCAAAAGCTGTCCCGCTCTCCATAGCATCTCCTGGGATGCTTTTCTGGTAAATGTTAGCAGGAGGATCTTTTCCGGATCAACGCCCTGTTCAAGAAGATAGGCAACTCTGTAGACAAGAGTCCTAGTTTTGCCACTTCCTGCCCCTGCAATAACGAGCAGCGGGCCCTCGGTTCTTACCACAGCTTCACGCTGTGACGCATTCAGGTCATCAAGATTTAAAGTGCTTTGCAGAGAATCGTTTTCATTGTGAAAGATAGTATTTTCCATGGCAGCCACTTTACCATAGAGACTTTTCGGCTGCAACGTTGGTTGACAGGAGTTTCAAGCCGCTTATAATACAGGGCAGACTAAGGAGTGTTAAACGATAATTTTACTAGAGAAACAGACCCATGGATACAAGCAAAATTGATGCGCTCTTCACGCCGGAAACTCTACAGCAACTCTTTCCAAAAGATCGAACAAATGATTTTTTTGAAGCCCTTTTTGGTGATGCCGATGAAGGAGCCTACGAGATAGAACTCGGATATGGCGGAGTGAATGGAAACAGCCTGACCATGGAGCTTAAACTGCACGAACGCCCTGGATGCTGCCTTGCCTGTAATCTGACCCAGGGATTGCCACAGGTATTCAGCCGTCATCCAATTATAAACGTTGCTGGAATCGTAACCGATGTTGATAAACTCCTAGGAGAAGAGGCAAGCTGTAGCGAATGGTCACTCGGCTACACGGAACAGCGCCAGAAAGAGACCCATATCATTCCTATCAATATTACTCTTAGTTGATTGAAACAAAACGCACAAAAAAGGCCGATCCCCTTATAAGGATCGGCCTTTTTTTTATTTTCAGTACTAAAATTAACGTAAGCTCAGCGTGTTGTTTTTTTCTTCAAATAATTTCGAGAAGCACAACATTCCCGAATGTAGTTATCAAAAACCTTGTCAAAAAAATCACGAATCAACAAACATTCACCCTTGAACGGCCATCGGATTTAGCGTTATAGAGTATATCATCAACCCGCTGCATCCACTCATCAAGATTCTCTTCTAGTTTCCATTGAGTCATACCAATAGAAACCCCAAGTTTAATCTCTGAATTAGCCCATATTTCCAGGTCACTAATAGCCTGACAAAGACGCGCAGCAAGGATTCGGCCATTTTTTTCATCGGTATCATCCATAACCAAAATAAACTCATCTCCACCAAAACGTACCAGCATATCCGTGGATCTGATACATTCGCGGAACACATCTGCAACTTTTTTAAGGACATCATCACCCTGCTGGTGACCAAGATTATCATTAATCTGCTTAAAATGATCAAGATCAAGAGATGCCATGGTCAAAGGACGTTTATATCGTCTTGCACCCAGCATAATATCTCGAATACGTTCATCAAAAACTCGCCTGTTGGCAAGTCCGGTTAACGAATCTTTTCTCGCACTTTCAAATAATTCCTCATATTCAATACCGCGCCGAAGAGATTCTGCAAGAACCAGGAGCGATTCGTTGATAAGACTTATTTCATTAGTGGTAAGCGCGGTTTCATCTTTTAAGATAATGAGAATTCCTGCATCTTCTGCCGTTTCAATCAGCCATTTATGTGCATAATGGCCATCTTCACTCATATATGCCTTTGCTTCCCTGTCGGTATTACCTAGAACCTCTTCGGCAAAAGCAATAATTGAACGACGTTTAGGACCATGTCCCGAACAAAACAAATGCTTCTTGGCACGCACTTGATTTTTATAGCCAACGAGTTCATGTTCAACCTGGGGCATCAACCACACCGAATAGGACTCTATCATTCCGGAAACATCGAGTACGCCGGCCATACGGCCATGCAGTTTATTCATAAGGTCAAGTCGTTCCGTCTGTCGCCTGAAATGGTCAAGTTCAACTCTCACCTGATCTATTCCATCGATTCTGACATCGCTTGAAACGTTATGGGATAAAGAATTTGTCATACTCATTATATATTTTCCTCAGTAGGGTTTCTTACGGTTATTACCTTTATCGGCAAGTAAGGCATATTCCTTAAGTAACTTCCGTCAATATCTTGTTAGCAATTGCTATGCCAGAAAACCTCACGCGACTTCCGTCTAACGGTTCCATGAAATATCATTATATTATAGACAATTACAGACCAACATCAATCGACCCCCCAGTCCGTTCATTTTTTTGACACTTGTTTTTTTCATTCAGCCGCACTCCATCGAGAGAACACCCGGACGTGTCATTTTTTTGACAAATGTTCCTTTCAACTAACTTTCAATACAGCTATTAATGTATTTTAACTGTCTTTTTTCAAATCCCGATGCTACACTCCTGAGTATTCATCTCATCTCATTTCCAAACAGGACTACACTCATCCATGAAACTCAAAGATATTATCGGCCAACTTTTTATCCTTGGTTTTAACGGACCATCCATTGACCATACCCACCCCATAGTCGCTGATATTCAAGAGCGCAATCTTGGGGGAGTTATTCTATTTGATAAATTTCTTGCAAAAAACGAGAATAAAAACAATATCGAAAACCCGGCCCAGGTCAAAAAACTCACTGCATCATTACAAAATTATGCTGATACGCCTCTTCTTATTGCCGTTGATCAGGAGGGGGGGATGGTTAAGAGGCTCAAACCTCAGGCAGGATTCCCGGAAACAGCAAGTGCCTGGGAGTTGGGTAATTTCGATGATTCCACCCTTACTGCCATCCATGCAGGATGTACTGCCCAGACTCTTAGTGCAGTTGGGATCAATTACAATCTTGCTCCTGTTATTGATCTCAATATATTCCCTGAGAACCCCATAATTGGAAAAATAAATCGGAGTTTTTCAAACGAACCAGACACGGTCTGCCGTCATGCTCATATCTGGATTCATGAGCATAAAAAGCAGAACATTCTCTCTTGTCTCAAACATTTTCCGGGACATGGTAGTTCACAAACAGACTCACACCTTGGATTTACAGATATCACTGCAAGCTGGCAAGAGACTGAACTTATTCCGTTTAAGAGACTGATCGAGCAGAACAATCAAGAGTCAGTGGATAGTGTTATGCTAGGGCATCTCTTTCACAGCGCTCTTGACTCTGCCTATCCCGCCTCTCTTTCTTCAACTGTCATTGAGAAAATGTTACGTACTGATCTCAATTTTCAGGGAGTAGCCATCACCGATGATATACAAATGAAGGCCATAACAGACAAATATGGCCTTGAGGAATCAGTCTGTCTGGCCCTTGCCGCTGGCATTGATATGATTATTGTAGGGAATAATCTGGAGTACGACTCTGAATTTCTGCAGCGGGTAATTCCTGCAGTTATACGTGCAGTGGATGAAAATCGAATTACAGAGGATAGAATCAAGGAAGCATGGCAACGTGTCATGAACATGAAAAATACAGTGCTAGTATCGTGACAACGATAAATTGCCGCAACACTAGTGGAGGCAGACTAATGGAACAGGATCAATATACAGACCAATCCCATACTCCGGTCATGGGCTATATACTTTGGGTGTTTGGGTTTTTAGGCGCCCATCGCTTTTACTACGGCAGACCAATTACGGGTACGCTCTATTTTTTCACCTTGGGACTCTTCTTTATCGGATGGATAGTTGACCTGTTTTTGATCCCCGGGATGAACAGAAACGCATCCATTAAATTCCAGCAAGGGCCAATCGATTACAACGTTGCCTGGATTCTACTCACTTTTCTCGGGATATTTGGTATCCACAGATTCTATCAGCAAAAATGGATCTCCGGGATTCTTTACCTGCTGACCGGTGGATTCTTTCTGATTGGGATTGTATATGATTTCTGGACCTTAAATGAACAGATCAGCCTGATCAATGAAGGTACAGTATAAAGACTGATCGTAACTATTCAGCGAAGGCAACTAATTACCCTTAACTCTGAACGCGCCCCGAAGGAAGTACTCTTGGGGGTGTAACTGTTTAGCAGGTAAGCGCAGACTCCGGGTAAGCGCAGACTCCGTGCTTCAAATTCGTTTATTTGGGGCTCTGAAGCAGACTAATGCTATTCGAAGAGGCTAAAATGGACGTAGTTGGAGTGCTGCTGAATAGTTACAACTGATAAGTGTTTGCTACTTATCAAGAGTTGAGCGCACCATGGATGCAAGTTTCTGCATAGTTACCGGCTTGGTAAAACTAGCTGAAAATCCTGCAGAATCCAATTCTTCCTTTGTAAGATTTGACTCATAACCAGAACAGAGAATCACAGGAACTGTTGATCTATATTTTTTTATCTCGACACATAGCTCCCGACCCGTCATTTCAGGCATGGTTAAGTCTGTTAAAACAAGATCATAAACATCTGGCTGGCTTTGGAACAATTCCAATGCCCCTTGAGGCGTTAAACACGTCGTTGCTGTATATCCAAGAGTTTCGAGGATTTTTTTTGTTACCTCAAGGACTGCTACCTGATCATCGACAACCAGAACATGCTCGGTACCAACAAGGCTGACAGCTGGCACATCATCAAGCGCGCCCCCATTCTTCTCCAGCTCCACACTGGGAAAAAAGAGCTGAAAGACAGTTCCCTTCCCTTCTTCACTTTTCAACTCTATCAGCCCACCACAGTGGGTTACGATCCCATGGACCACGGCAAGCCCCATGCCTGTCCCCTGCCCCTTCTCCTTGGTGGTAAAATAGGGTTCAAAAACCCGTTCCTGAAGGTCAGGTAAAATACCAGGACCACTATCAGTAACAGATAACTCCACCCACTTTTTCCCCTGCATCTCAATAGTACTATTAGCGAGTTTTACCGTAATGCTCGCCTTTCTATCTCCAATGGCCTGAGCACTGTTTGTACAAAGATTAAGCAGTACCTGATGCAACTGTACCGGGTCAATGGATACCATACTGCAATTGGGGTCGACATTTTCTAGTATTTCAATGGTTGCAGGGAGTGTCACACGAAGAAGCTTTACCACTTCTTTTACTATGGGGTGCAGATATTGTGGAGATTCCTTCTGTTCACGACTTCTTGAGAATGTGAGAATTTGTTCAACTAAGCTTTTAGCCCTCTTGGCAGCGCTGAGAATTTCTCCGATAAATTGTTTGGAAGTTTCGTCAGAAGTATCCCCTCGCTCTGCCGTAAGTCGCATAATTTCGGAATATCCGATAATGGGAGTCAGCACATTATTGAAATCATGGGCAATACCGCCAGCCAAAGTTCCAATTGCCTCCATCTTCTGTGCATGCCGCAACTGCTGTTCCGTCTGCCTCAGTTCGGTTCGGTCAAGCAGAGTGGTAACAAGCCCAACTACAGAATCATTGTCCCCCGTAATGGCTACCTTATTAAAGGTTACTGATCGATCACTACCATCGGGACGCTCCACCGTAGCTTCAAAAGTATCTTTCCCGCCAGCATTGAGAAGAACACTATCCACATCCCTGTTTTTTTCGCCTGCATTCCCTCCAAAAAGGACATACAGGTCGGAAACATTCACAGTATTCTGTTGGTTTAAACCAAAAAACTTTTTGAAAGCACGGTTGGCTCCCAAAAAGTCTCCATTGACATCCTGTATACAGACGGGTGCAGAAATAGCGTCTACAATTTTTTGATCAAAACAAAAAACGTCATTGCAGCAGGGATTTTGCGTAGCCATAAACCTATTTCACTTTATTATAAACTTCCTTTATTTTGCTATAATTATCTAAAAACAACTCTACAACATACGGATCAAAATGGATTCCTTTTTGTTCCATAATCACTTTTTTTGCCTCACTCAACGGCCATGCATCCTTATAAGGACGTTTCGAAGAAAGTGCATCAAAGACATCACAAAGAGCTGCAATACGCCCAGGAAAGGGAATTTCCTCCTCTCGAAGTCCAAGCGGAAAGCCAGTACCATCCCACTTTTCATGATGGGTCAGGGCAATGAGGTGTGCCATATTCATCAGTTCATTATCAGCACCAAACAGAAGATCAGCACCAATAAGTGTATGCCGTTTCATTTCATCAAATTCATCGGGGGTGAGCGTCCCTTTTTTATGTAATATGGCGTCACTTATCCCTAATTTACCTATATCATGCATGGCACTGGCATGAAAGAAAAGGGTCAGTTCATGCTCCCGCATCCCGTGGGCGCGGCCTAGAATCACACAATAATGGGCCATTCTGGTAATATGCCGACTTGTTTGATGATCATGATACTCGGCGGCCTGTACCAGACGGTTAGTGATTTCTATCTGTGTTTCCCGAAGCTCACGTGTCCGTTCAAGTACAATCTCTTCAAGTTCATCACGATGACGCTGTAATTCACGTTGCGCCATGCAAAGTGCGATATGAGTTTGTACTCTGGCCTTCACGATCACCGGATTCACAGGCTTTACGATATAGTCCACAGCCCCAAGAAGAAAACCACGGGTCTCATCTTTTTCCTCATTCATTGCCGTGACAAAAATAATGGGAATGTCAGCAGTTTCACGCTGAGACTTCAGACGCTTACACACTTCATAACCATCCATTCCAGGCATCATCACGTCAAGTAGAATCAGATCCGGTTGTTTCTCATTTGCTGCCTTAAGCGCATCAAGTCCACTGGTTGCCACAACGAGACGATAATTTTCACGAAGCGCACCAACCAGAATCTTGATATTAGCAGGGATATCATCCACAAGAAGGACGGTGTTCTTTTTTCTGTCCATACTATCCCCTTTTCTCCCGAAAAGTTTTTTCAATCCGAACTATAAAATCAGCAGCCCGTTCAAAGTTGTAATTACGGAGGTGGTTTTCCATTCGTGTCATCTCTTCGTCGATTCCCTGTCCCTGAAAATTCGATTTTTTCTCAATCCAGAACTCCTCAGACATTGGATCAAATTCCTGTATCATCCCTTTAAGTTGTCCCAATGTGAGTAATAAATCTTCAAGATCAACATCGGTCAGTTGTTTTCCGGAACTATTTCCATCACTCTCTCCAAAAAGCGCTTCAAGCTCCGAAACGGCAAGCCCAAGCACGGACAGACTATCACTTATCTGTTCGATATAATCTTTGACCTGAATAGCAATGGGTTCCGGCTCGAACGGTTCCCTACGTTCCCGCCTTCCAATAATTGATTTCAGAAAGAGCTCCAGCTTGAGACTCGCATCCTGAAGACGGTGAGCCGAAAGGTTGGCTGCTGTACCTTTAAGAGTATGAACTTCTTTAACAGCATCTGTCATATTCATCTCAATGACTTCGGGCAGCTTTTCTAAAACACCATTACCAAATTCAAGAAGATCACTTAACATCCTGATATATGCTTTTACATTGCCGGCCATCCTGGCAACGCCTGATTCTATATGCACTCCTGGCAATGATTCTGGAATTTCCACAGCACCAACCGCTAATTTAAAAGCAACCTCTCTTTCATGATAAACGGTTTCCATCTGATCGGGTCTAGTCCAACGAGTAAGAACAGAAAAGAGAAGTTCGGGTGTAATCGGCTTCGCCACGTAATCATTCATACCAATCTGCATACACTTGTCACGGTCTCCCTGCATGGCATGTGCAGTAACTGCAATCACGGGTAAATCGGTGAGTGCAGGATTTGCCCTGATTGCCTCTGTTGCTTTGAATCCATCCATTACCGGCATCTGAACATCCATAAGCACAGCATCAAACTCATCCCCACGATCACGCAGGATATGAACAGCCTCCTGACCGTTGTTGGCGATTTCAACGATAATGCCTACACTCTCAAGCAGTTCTCTTGCAACATTCTGATTGATTCGATTATCTTCAGCAAGCAGCACTCGTACCCCGGCCAGATGCTCGGAGCTTACAACCTCACGTCTCAAATCACGTTCATCAAGACTTGAATGCATTGCTTCAGGATAATTAAAAATATCCATAATAGTATCAAAGAGCAGCGACTGTTTCACCGGTTTTGTAAGGAAATAATTGACGCCTGCCTCCTTGGCAAGCATCACTTCCCTTTCACCACCAAAGGCTGTCATCATTATGATAGGTACATTTTCAGCACCTTCCATAGCACGAAACCCCTTAACACACTCTATGCCATCAATTTCAGGCATCCGCCAATCCACCAAAATAAGGTTATAGCGTGAAAGCCTCTCCCCAATACACTCTCTTGCAGCATTGCAGGAGGAAACCACATCAACATGAAAATGAAACGATTCTAGCATCTTGGTTGTAATACATCTGGCAGTTGCATTATCGTCAATAACAAGAACCCTAATTCCTCGAATGGTAGCCGGCACCACATACTGAATTTCACGTTCAAGCGGCTGTCTTGCAAACTCGGCAGTGAAGAACACCGTCGTGCCCTCATCGGGTTTACTTTTTACCCAAATTTCACCACCATGAAGATTAACTAGACGGCGGCAGATAGAGAGTCCAAGTCCGGTTCCACCATATTCACGGGTCATTGAGCCATCGGCCTGAGTAAATGGCTCAAAGAGTGACTCATACTGCTCTTCCCCGATGCCCATTCCAGTATCACTAACCGAAAAGAGAATTTTAACACCATTACTGGTCTCAGAATCAAGCGTTGCATGAACGAAAATAACACCCTGATCTGTAAATTTTATTGCATTCCCCAGCAGATTTATAAAAACCTGTTCCATCCGCAACGGATCGCCACGTAATGCCACGGGGATACCGGGTTCAATACCAATGACCAGTTCTATATTTCTACTTGCCGCCTGATCACTAAAGAGGTCAGCTAACTTATCAAAAAGCTGATGCAACTGAAAATCAACACGCTCAAGGACAATTTTACCCGCCTCAATCTTTGAAAAATCAAGGATATCATTAATAATTGCAAGAAGAGATTCCGCAGATGAACGAACAGTAAGAAGATACTCCCGAAGTTTGGGACTGAGTTTTTTATTTAAAGAGAGTCCGACCATACCAATGATAGCATTCATCGGGGTTCGTATTTCATGACTCATATTGGCAAGAAAACTGGATTTTGCATCATTTGCCGTCTGCGCTTCAACCATCGCCCGTTCAAGTTTCTCGGTTCGTTCCTGAACCAGATCATGCAAAGAATCGTTCAGTTCACGAAGCTCACTATCACGCTGTTGCACAGCCCCACGCATGGATTCAAACGCCGAGGCTAACTTGCCTATTTCATCCGTTGCCCCAAGGGATAGATGATGAGAAAAGTCACCGCTTTTCATGGCATCAGTAGCATCTATTAACCCGTCAAGACGCCTGGTCCAGTCACTGATTCCTTTGAGAATTATAAAAATCCCAAAGGCCGCCGCGACATGTGCTGCAAGCAGTGATACAAATGCCTGGTGCAGCTGGGCCTTGCGAACGGCACCAAGTGATAATGCAACCAGAACGGTGCCGACTTCTTTTGCTTCAAGTGATGACTCGGTAGTTACCGCAGAGGCGGACCAGCCTGAAAAACTTTTATCCGTCTGAAAAACAATGGGGTGAGAGACAATTAGTGAGCCAGGATTACTACCATTTTTATCAAAAGAACTATACGCTTCTTCATCAAGTTCTCTTTTGGCAACAACTTCATTTTCATTGTTATAGATAAGAAGAAACTGCACCTGATCGTTCCAGAGAAAGCCGCCAATAAGCCGGTCGAGTTCCTGCTTATCCTGAACAATCATAGGAAGCTCTGCCGCTTGAGCTAGCCCTTGGACAATGGCTTCAGCTGATTTTTTCTGCTCCGATTCAATAAGACGGTTCGTCTGATAAATATTAATTGCAGTGGCAAGGGAAAGGCTTACTGCAACAACTGCCATTACAATAAGAGTCGCTTTTGCGCGAAGGGTATACCTTTTTATTGAGAAAGAGAGGGCCACTAGAAGCTAATCCGGGAAGAGGCGTTGTGTTCAAAACCAAAAAAACCGCAAAAAGAAAACAAAGATTCCGAACTGATAATACTAGAGTTGCCCATTAGCAATCCTGAAGAATTTTGGCAAAATTGCATCCTCGTACAGCCTCCTGACTTAATGAGCCCCTATGACACTGGCCTGTTGAACGATATCGTCAGGCAGTGAGATTCCAAGCCTGTTGGCCACCACCATATTCACAGCAATAGTAACACCGGACGACACGGGTTTGTCATTTGAAGCATTATCATCGAATCCATAAACCACCAGAGACGCAGCATATTCTCCCTGTAAGACAGGATCTGCATCGAGCCCAAGAAGAGCACCCGCCTTAACAAAGGAGCCTGAAAAACCAAAAACGGGGACCTGCTGCCTGAGAGAAGAAAGGAGGAGACTATTTACTGTTGCCCGGTTGTAGATGGAAGAATCTGCCATTGTCCAGATCATATCCACATCACGCTGAAACAGTTCGGCAATTGCATCCGCCATGGATTCATACTTATCAACATCGATGGCCTCAAGAGTCCAGTCAGCCAGTAGATGCTCTTTCACATCAATCAGAGTCATCAGGCTTTTTCTTGACGATGAACGATACAGCATGGCAATAGAGTGCAGGTTTGGTATTACCTTTTCAATAATAGCAAACTGCTCTTTCACTGGTTTTGTTACCGACACACCCACCACATTTTCCTGGCTGGGATCAAGACCAATTTTCTCAGGGTCCGCCACCATACAGTATACAAGAGGCGTTTTATCCGGCAGGACAGTATGAAGATGTGAAGCGGCCCGACTTCCTATGGCAACCCACATTTTTGTTTTGTACACATCATTCAGAAATACCGGTGTGAGCTTGGTGAGGCCGTCCAAAACGTAATCACGGCTATAAACACCCTGCTCTGCCAAAGAGTCCTTCAGCGCATCAGCAGCCTGCCGATACGGTACTGCTTCGGAACTTAAAACAAGGACAACACTATAGGATGCATGGGCAGTACCGGAAAAGAGCAGGACGACAAAGCAGAACAGGACAAAAATCCTCCCCGCTCCAAAGGCCCACTTCCCTTTATCAGTATAGTTACCCGGTACCATCATTACTATTGTCTTTTATTGTTCTCTTTTTAGTCTGCCCAAAGGACAGTATATTATGTAACTATGTTGTATGGGAACTTCCTATTTTATTCAAGTTTTTCAGATCAAAACGTGTATTGCAAACGGCAGAAGAACATTCTGCCTGGAATAGTATGACCGCTGGTCTGGTCCAGACCAATAACGGGATCATATTCTTTTTGCAGAAGATCCATAACGCCAAGCATAATCTCTCCATTCTTCTGCATAAAACGTCTGGAAATGGTCAGGTCAAGATGATTTGCAGTTTCTATTTCGTTATCGGAAACATCCTCGCCCACAGGGCTCGAATAGGCATATTGACCATTAAAGGTCCAATTGTCATCAATTGACCAGCGTAAATTCATACCAAGTTTATTTCTGGCTGGGAGAAATGCACGAATTGACTGGTGAGCATGCTCTGTCTCAAAATCATTAAAAGCGTACCAGATACTCCAGAGAAACGGTCCGGCGTTATAATCAAGCTCAAATTCAGCGCCATAGCCCTCGGCATTCCCGGTATTATCAATATAGAATCGATAGGCTGGAAGCCCGGAAGCAGTCACTCCAAACTCTGGCTGGCTAGCACCAATCAGATCTTCGTACCACATATAGTACAGGTCTGTTTTAAATGTGATCTTTTCAGAAACAGTCCAATGATATCCACTTTCCAATGACCATGCCTGTTCTGACTCCATATTGGGATCAACTGAAAACTGAAAGTCAAACCCGGCTGTTTGCAGATTATTGCGAAACACTGCATTACGAATAAAGCCAACAGGTTGACGATAGGATTTTGCGGCACTGAGGCGCAGGACATGATTCATCTCAGAATCAACTCCGTATATGGACGAAAGCCTTCCGGACCAGTCGGCCTCTCCTTCTGAAAAGTAATCTCCCCGCAGCTGCACTTCAAACAAAAGCTGCTTTGAAAATTGATATCTGTCGGAACCAAATAATCCAAACCACTGCTCGGTTATATCCTCTTCAACAAGAGTGAACACATCGGGTTCTTTAGGCCTAGAAGAAAGAGATGTTGTCTTAAAATTCCCGCCAAAAGCTACGGAGTGAGACGCCCAACCCGTCATGTTCACCTGGGCTTCAAAATCATTTTCCATCACCTGGTATTCAGCGGCCCCGTAGGATGGACGATCCATATCCTGGTAGCGGCCAGCCCAGCGAACATACCCTTCAACGTCGGAATTAAATACCTTTTCCGCCTTAATATAAGCACTTGCAGTGTTTAATTCATTGGTTCCGGTATCTGAGATACCGGATGTTTCAAAAGGCCCTTTGTCAGTCCCGGTAACACCTGCACCAAAAGTAAGTGCTAGTTCTGATTCTGTTTTATAGCTCAGCTTTCCTCGAGCCACGGTGCGACGCTGAAAATCTTCACCTTTCTCATTTTCAGCAAGATCAAGTACATCAGCAGATGACTTTAAATCCTCATATCCGGCCGAAAGTAACCATTTCCATTTTCCGGAAGCATCTGCAAAACGCATCTGAGAGGAACTGTCACCATACTGGCTTACACTGGATGTAACAAAAAGGCCGGGAACCGTTTCCGGGTCTTTAGTAATAATATTAATCACTCCAGACAGTGCATTCGCCCCCCAAGCAGCACCACCTGAGCCACGAACAATCTCTATTCGTTCAATGTCTTCCATCATAACAGACAAGGAGCTAAACTCAGGACCGCCAAACGCTGGACTATCGGCTGGCATGCCATCAACAAGCGTCATCGTTCGATCAGAGAACATACCCTCCAGACCGTGGATGCCGACACCGTAACGATTTCTATCCATCCGGATCACATCAACCCCAGGAGCATAACGCAGGGCTTCCTGAATGGTGCTATGGCCGCCATAATGCAAGTCGTCGGCTGTGATAACACTAACTGGTGCGGAAA
>CAZDJE010000061.1:0-23022 GCA_964505715.1 uncultured Desulfocapsa sp.
TAACACCGTCCCGACAGTGTACGGTGACGTTGTCCGTCTCCGGTAGCTTGAAATAACCACGAGCCAGGTCGATTATCTCCTGAGAATGATCCACTGCGTCTATTTGGCAATCTGGAAGCATCGTGCTGAGATATCGCACCAGTGAACCGGCACCGAGCCCGATAAGCAGGATCCGTTTCGGGTCGGGGAGGAACATGAGGGAGAGCATCATGTAGCGTGTATAGGGCAGAACCAGAAGATGGGGAGCATCAAGCGCCATTTTTGACTGGAGGAACTTGGTGTTGAAGTAAAGATAGCGGAAATTTTCACGATCGAATATCTCGACTAACCTGTCTCCTTGGCGGGATCTGTGAATGAGCGTCTTGCTGTTTGTTTCCATTTGGCAAATAGGGGCAAGTCTGCCCTTGATTTCTTGATTTGGATTGCTTTATGCGTATATCTGCTGATAGCATGTCTCCACTTCAAAGCCAAAATTGAGTGCGACCATGCATTCAATACTAAGAGTTTTGTAATGGAACCTGTTTGAACGGCATACCCTGCATGATCTTTTTAGGTAGCCTTCGGTCCCGTTCTCTCTTGCGTAAGAATGGTCAATGGAAAGCCAATAGCAGATTTGACTCTATGCCTCTAAAGTTTACCTTTACCTTTACCGGGCCACAGCCACCGATCCAACAAGTGGCGGTAGACGCACTTTTTACCCCCAAATGTACCACTTGAGTGTCTCAGTGATAAAAAAGAGCTAAAAAACAAAAAACCCGCAGATACTACCTTATGATATCAACGGGTTAGTTGGCGAGATTGGTGGCGATGTAGAGAACCCTGTCCATGCCACTTCGAAAAACACCCCCTTGATGGAACACCATGCAAAGGTGGCTCTTGTGAAAGATGATACACACCAATCCCATGATTTTCCAGTAGAATAACAGATTTATGGTTGTTGTTGTTCTCAGTTGGTTCAATTTTTACAGACGGAATTGAACAGGATAGATTTAACCAAGGGGAAAATTTATTTACACCAAGCTTAGATGGTGCTTCTATAGCTGGTGCATTTGCAAGGGAAAATATACCTTGGAAGGACATCGCTAATTGGACTCATATGCTCCCCATTAACGACACCGGCAGATGGATAAATGTTATCGATGGAGCTGTACGTGGTCCTAATCATAGGTGGCAACATCATCATCCAATTGATTTTTTTAAAAGAATGGCTGAAACAAGATCCAACAGGAAAACTTAAGATTGGTGGTTACCAAAAGCATGCTGGTTGTGATTTCATTACAGTAAAAAGCTTACAGTTATTACCCCCAAAAGTTCATAGTTTGTTCGTCGACCTAGGCACCCCTCCCAACGGTTTATTTTCGTGGACCCATGATATCCACTGCCTCTCATAACAATTCATGAAAAACTAGAATTTAAGGTTATTCTGCTAAGGCCAGATTGGCCGTTCTAGTTGAGGAGAGATTCTTTTTACTTTTGGAATCAAGGTATCAAGTGAGCAATATACAGTAGTAGTTCTAAGTTCTGGAAGATCTAAAATTGGTTAAAATTCGATTTTTCAATCCTAATCGTGTACCTTGAACCGAAGTTAAAAATCAGTGGAATTATGTTGACTTTGGTAGACTGGATTTTGTTACGTACACTGTGCGGGAACCTTCTCAGGACGTATACTCAGGAAGAAGGTTAACAAGCGACTTCTCTAAGGTGGCTTACCTTGCCATGGACTCCTCTCGCAATATTACTTGAAATAAGTACCACCAAAAAAGTATGGTTATTTTCTACTGAACACAAATTCCTTTTTGTGGAAATGTAGGAAAACACGAATTATTTAGTTATAAACTACGGGATTGGAATGGGATATCAATTATCGTTTTGCGAGATCGAACAGCTATCAGATAATACCTTTAAAGTGACTACTGCTAAAGGTACCGTAATTGATAACAAGTGTGCCAAAAAAGCTAACAATTTTTGGCTTAACTTACGAAAAAAACCATTTTCCATTCTCGCCCCCCCTCTTCCCTTTATATATATAATCAAGACATATGTTTTTAGAATAGCTGAAAAAGTATATCGATGAAAGATGAACAAAAAAGTAAGTCGCAACTGCTAGCTGAAGTGCAATCCTTGAGGCAACAGCTGGCCAGCCAGGAATCCCTAAAAGCCAGGAATGAGCAAGTAGAAATGGCGTTACGGGAGAGTGAGGTCAACCTGCGTACTTTTATGGTGAATGCACGTGGATTTGGTGTCTACATTGTCGAACCTGCCGCTGACGAAGTATATGGAACCAAAAATATTTTTGTAAGCCCTTCTATTAAGGACATACTGGGTATCGAACATCCCGAAAACAATGCCAGCTGGTTTGAAAATATTCACCCTGATGATGTAGCTCGCGTTGCTGCTGCCCACCATAATGCACTAACGGTTAGCAAGGAGTTTGATCAAACCTTTCGCCTCTATCATCTAGGAAAACAAGAATGGCGGTGGATGCGAGCCATCTCTTCACTAGTCACAGTTGCAGACGGAACATCCACACGTTTCAATGGCCTGATTGTGGATGTCACGGATATCAAACGGGCGGAAGAAACACTGCAAAAGGGATACGACGAGTTAGAGATACGAGTCGAGGAACGAACGGCAGAGCTTGCCAAAGCCAACAAAACGATGGCCGTCGAGATTGCCGAGCGCAAGCTGGCGGAAGAAGCACTGTTGCAAAGTCAGGGACAACTACAACGGTACATCACAGCCATTGACGATATCGGATTGGGATTGTGTGTGATTGATGCAGATTACAGTGTCCCTGTTATGAACAGGACGCTTATTGGTTGGTTTGGTGATCATCTCGGTAAGAGTTGTCATTTGGCAATTATGGGGCAGGAAAGTCCATGCTCCCATTGCAAGTTGAACGATGTCATCGAACATGGCAATAAAGTACGCTACTATCCCACCATGGCTGATGGCAGGACCTTTGAAATCGTTGCAACACCAATCTCCAACAGTGACGGTACAATTTCCAAAATGGAAATAATCCGTGATATTACCGAACAAAAAGCGCAGAAGGAGCAAAGGTTAAAGGTAAGCCGGCAGAAGGAACAACTCAAAAAACTTGCCAGTCTTAAAACCATGGCTGGAGCCATTGCCCATCGTTTTAACAATGCCATGACAGGAGTACAGGGTAATCTGGAGCTTATGACTTTCAGTTTGCCTGAGGATTCCGATGAATATCAGATGGCCTCGCGTGCATTGCAGGCAGCTAGGGGGGCGTCTCAGGTCGGTTCCATGATGCTGAGCTATGTTGGCCAGAAGCCTTTGCAACTCGAAGAGGTGTCTCTTACCGATTTTGTTAGAGAAATCGTCACAGCACTAAAAAGTAGCTTTCAACCATCAATTTCTCTCAAATTCAGTCCACCAGACCAACCTCTTTATTGCTCTATTGATCCGTTTCAGATGCAAGAGGTTCTAAAAAGTATACTCACCAACGCTGTCGAATCCCTGGATGGTGGCTCAGGAATAATCGAAATTACCTTTGGTGTTGATTATGTTACAGCAGGATCATTCCCCTTATTTTTTCAGGAGAATAATCTTCAGGATGGTATGTATGTATTCTGCCAGATTAAAGATTCAGGCCATGGGGTCAGTCCGGAAAATATCCAACAGGTTTTTGAACCTTTTTATACTACTCGATTTGTTGGTAGGGGACTCGGCCTTGCCTTGACTGTAGGAATTATGCAGACACATCGCGGTGCCATAACTATTGAAAGCATACCAGATAGAGGTTCAACTGTCAGCGTGCTGTTGCCATCCATATCTTCATCAACGCAAAAAAGCACTACTCTCTTCTGATAAGATCAAAAGTGAGGCTGTACCATTGTTAGGAAATATTCTGCTCGCTGATGATGAACCTATTATCTTAATTGTTGTTAAAATGATGCTCCAACAGATTGGGTTCACCGTGCATACTGCTGTAAATGGCCAAGATGCGGTAAGTCTGGTTCGCAGACAAAATATTAATTTCTGTGCGGCTGTATTGGATATTTCAATGCCTGAAATGGATGGCATTGAAGCTATGAAAGAAATTAGAAAGATTGATTCTACTATTCCGGTCCTCTTAATCAGTGGGTATTCGAAAGATGAGCTCCCTTTCAAAGAGAACCAAGAGAACAAACCTGACGCTTTCATGGTAAAACCAGTTCAGCGATCTGAAATACGAAGCAAGCTTGAAATGTTATTGTCTGGATGTTGATTGAACGTCGGTTGATGTGGATTTTCAGGATGAGAAAGAAGAAAAAGTGACAACACACCGTATGTACATGTTATCGAAAGGTAGAACCATTCATCGTAAATAGCCGATGATAAGCTTTATAGCTTTATATAATCCTTAATAATTATATTACTACTGTCTTTTTTTGTACACACCTTATCGGTGGTAAGGTTAACCATTTAAGAGGAAATGCAATTTGAGATGTTTTCTCTCAGATCAGAGAAAAGGGACTGGTGGATTGTGAAAAGTGAAACTGAAATTAGCGATGCAGTAGTTACCTACTGCTAGATAATTTGTAGAGAACATTGATCTTTGATGTGGCAATATTAACATCCTGCGTAACCAGGCCGCTGACCTGTTGGAAATCAACATTCCGGGAAATAAATATTTAAATTGCTACCCGAAAAATGTCATAGTTTGTGGGGTGGCGTTATTGTGATTGTTCAGTTTTCTTCTGCTGTTAGTCCCATGTCTTCCATTTGTTTTTTGTAACATTCTGGGCATGCCCCATGGCTAAATTGAGCGTCAGAGTGATTGCATATATAGGCTTCAAATATATCCCAGGCTCCTTTATCATCACGAATTTTTTTGCAATAGCTGCAAATAGGGATAATTCCGCGTAACGTTTTCACCTCATCGAGAGCTTTTTTAAGTTCTTTAACATGTCTTTCAATTTTTGTTTCTGCTTGTTTACGCGCGGCAATTTCTATAGACAGAGTGATGTTTGATAGATATATCTTTATTGCCATCAGTAAGATTGAAGTTACGAGGACAATAATGATTACGGTTTCGACCATATGTTGGGCGATGAAGCTACGTACAGTGATCTTGCCGTAATCCATATAGGGCCCGACGCGCAATTCTTTTAGAAGATCATGTACGGGTTGATAGTCATAGGGGAAAGTCCATTCCTGGAATCCTGCCTTTTGAGTTATCGGGCTATCGCTCCCTAGTGAAAGTAGGGCTAGAGCGACAGCTTTGCTTAACTCGTTGGCTGAATTGCGGGTCCTGGCAAGAGCCCATTCCGGATAAAGCGCTGAGCTTACCGCCATGGGAAAGTCAGGATATTTCTTGGGTGCTAAAACACGAAAATCATCAAGATTAATCCGGTTCGATTCTGAGAACTTCTCCAACATCCCAGTTCTAATCACTGCGGCATCAACAACCCCATCCAGTACAGCCTGTATCTCAATAGACTGGTCGCCAAGAAACTTCACTTCTTTGGCATCTTTATAAGGATCAAAACCATGAGCCAGCATCTCCTTGAAGCCGACCAACCAGCCGCCAAAACCAAGCTTGGAAACACCACCGATGGTTTTACCGTGTAAGTCTGCTATTGATTTTATCCCACTGTCAGAACGAGTAATCAATGTTGAGCCGAACTCTGCTAGCCCACCTTTTTTTACCATTGTGAGGATGCGGGATATGCCAAAGTTCAACTCGAGATCCACATAGATTGCTGGCTGAGTGATAATGAAATCTATTTCTTGGTTTGCAACAAGCTCCTTGATGCGGGTGAGTTCAATGGGGGTAACAGGAATCAGCTTAAATTCATATTGTGGCAGAGACGATTGAAGATGATTGATGGTCGGTTGCCATTCATCTTTAGAATTTTCAACACCATAGATTGCTACAACCAGGACGTTTACCTTTCTTCGTTCATTGTTCTCAACTTGGGAAAATCCTGTAAGCGGAAGGAGCAAAATTAATACAATTGAACTTATGATAAGACGTTTCATAATAGTTTTTTTCTTTAGCCATGGGTATTAAATTCACCCCGCATCAGTGTTGAGACATGGATAATGTCCATGATGTTGCATTTTTTGTTTCCAGTTATTTTGAAATTAAAGCCATAAAGTGGACAATAGAAGATCTTCTCTGGTTATTAACCCATAGATGATGTTCTTCCTGAAATCCTCTCAAAATTCCAAAATTTCACGTACCACATTTTGTGAAATGTTACTGTAATAAATGTCCAGTGGAAAGGTCAATCATTTAAGCAAAATTGAAACCATTTCCTTCTCCCTGACAATATGTCCTATGATTTGTCTACCAAGCCATCCAACTTCTATGGTATTACAACACTGTCGGGGGGGGGGCAGAATTTCACCACTCTACAGGAGGTACACCATGAAAGTTCAACAGCTTGTAGATTTCCATCTGCAATACCATCAAGCAAATTCTAAAAAAATACTGTTGAGACGACGTTAATCCAAGGTGTAAAAGTCCTCAAGACAGATATCTAATCGATATCGTTAGTAATTGTGGTGGGTTTAAGTGGAGGGTTCAACCTGGGAAAGACAAGCGAATAGTTAGGAATGGCAGGTCGCATCTTGACGCTAATGTTTTTTTTTGAGTTAATTTTTTCTGTTTTGAATAATTTTTCAAACAGTTTTCCTGTGACAGTCACCCTAGTCAATGAATCACCGCATCGGCCTATGCAAAGCCGTGTTCGTATAGGTTTTTTCTATTTGTGTTGTTGTGCTCACCTATAGTAGTCTCGTCTGATTCTCAAAATATTATTCTACTTGGAGGTCTCAAATGAGAAAAACTATCTATTCTGTATCGCTATCTCTTCTTACAGCAACGCTTCTTCTGTTTTTTGCATCATGGTCGCTTGCGTCCGATGATCTTTCTTCTTTTGCCGAACAGAAAGGAGTGCTTCGTATCGCTGGAGGAACGGCCCATATCCCAGTGATGAAGGAGGCCGCTAAACAGATCATCAATTTCAACCCCAAGATTCAGATTTCCATAGCCGGCGGCGGCTCAGGTCTTGGCATCAAACAGGCGGGAGAAGGCATGGTCGATATCGGCAACGCAGGCCGCAAAGCGAGTGAAAAAGAAATTAACAAATATAACTTAAAATTGCTGAAGTGGGCTGTTGACGGTGTTGGTACAGTGGTCCACCCGAAAAACAACGTCCAGTCACTCACCAGTGCCCAATTGCAGGATATCTATTCCGGCAAAGTCAATAACTGGAATGAGGTCGGCGGGGTTAACCGTGAGATCAATCTGTACACCCGTGATGAAGCCAGCGGTACACGAAAAGTTTTTTGGAAAAAAGCACTGGCAAAGGGTGACATTTCAGTCAAGGCCAATGTGGTAGTTTCCAATGGTGCTATGAAAACTGCTGTTGCCGGTGATCCATTTGCCATCGGCTTCGTTTCAGTAGGTCACATTGACAGTTCCGTGACACCTTTGACTCTTGATGGCGTAACGCCCACCCTGGATACTGTTCGCAGCGGCGAATACAAGGTCTCTCGTGGCTTGTACAGTTTGACCAAGGGAGAAGCATCAGGACTTTCCAAACTGTTTCTGGATTTTATCATGAGCCCCACAGGTCAAAAGATTGTTGCTGACAAAGGGTTTATCCCAGTACGATGACGCATCGGGCCTATTCGGTCAGCGAGCACTTGTTTCTGGCAGCGGCGGTTATCAGTGGACTACTCACCGTCGCTGTTTTTTGTTTCCTCTTTCTCTTCGGGCTGCCTCTGCTGCAGTCCGGTCAATTAACAGACCTGTTGTTTTCTCCCTGGGCACCTGCCAAAGGGCTGTACGGCATTTATCCAATGCTGAAAACCAGCTTGCTTCTGGCTCTCCTCAGCATGGCGATCGCCTTTCCCATAAGCCTTGGCTGTAGTTTTATCATCACATCCTTGGCACCGGTTCGTTTGCGAGGCTTTTTGTTGGCCGTGATCAGGGTGATGACTGGTATCCCCACTGTTGTGTATAGTTTTGCCGCTCTCTTTCTTCTGGTACCACTCATGCGCAACCTGATCGGCCATGGAACTGGAATGACTATTCTCACTGCCACCCCTGTGCTGGCAATGGTCATAGCACCAACCATGATACTCTTTTTTGTGAACAGCTTTACCAGGGTATCGACCGCCTATACTCTTGCAACAGATGCCCTCGGTGGCAGTGAAACGCAGAAACTCCTCTATGTAATACTTCCCCAGGCGTGGCCAGGGGTTGTCAATGGTGTTCTTCTGGGGTTCGGACGGGCAATGGGGGATACCATGGTCAGTTTGATGCTTGCTGGAAACAGTATCGGAGTTCCAGAATCTGTGACTGAATCTGCCAGAACCCTTACCGCTCATATTGCCCTGGTCATGGCCTTTGACTTTGACTCCATGGAATTCAAGTCAGTTTTTGTCTGCGGGCTTTTTCTGTACATTCTTACAGCTGTCCTGATGATGCTCTTTCGCATGTCCACTGCTTATTTTTCAGGGAGAAAATGATGCGCAAGCTTTTTGAAGATTGCATAACCATTCTCTCATGGTTCGCTGGTCTCCTGCTGATCACCGCACTACTCTTTCTTGTTGCTTACCTGGTGTACAGGGGTGGTAGTTCACTCAACGTAAGCCTGATCTTCGGCGAAACGGCAGCTTTAGATGCTCTATTGCTCAAACGACAGGTCTTTGACGGGATTTTCCCTGCCATTGCCGGCACACTGCTTCTCATTATCGGCTCGATGTTCATTGCCATACCAGTTGGTATTGCAGGAGGAATCTATATGGCAGAGTATTGCAGTGGTGCAATAAAATCATTGTTCAACCTGCTTTTTGATATCCTGGCCGGGGTGCCGTCCATAATTATCGGGTTGGCTGGACTGCTATTAACCATCTTCCTCAATCGCCATTTTCAGGGACAGATCGCCACCTGCCTCCTGGTCTCCTGTCTCTCTTTGGCCTTACTGGTTCTTCCTTATCTTATTCGGACCACGCAAACAGCTCTTGAGACAGTCGATCCGGTCATACGAAAAACAGCTCCCGTACTTGGTGCGTCACGTTTACAGAACATCACTCTGGTACTGCTGCCCAACGCCATCTCAGACATTATTTCAGGCATTATGCTGGCAACCGGCCGATGTGCGGAAGACACAGCTGTAATCATGCTGACAGGCGCTGTTGCAACAGCCGGTGTTCCCCATTCTATTTTCGGTCAGTATGAAGCCCTACCGTTTTATATCTACTATATTTCGTCGCAATACAATGGTCCTGATGAGCTAGCCCAAGGCTTTGGAGCTGCCATCATACTCCTGATTCTCTGCACCGGACTTCTTATTTCCGCTTTATGGATACAACGACGACTAACAACTATGCTCCTGTACAGGTGATCACTATGGAAGCTCCCATGAAAATCAAAACCCAATCACTTTGTTTTTATTATCGTGGAAAGCAGGTACTGCACGATATCAACCTGCAACTCCCTGCAAATCAAATTACTGCGATCACTGGTCCCTCAGGATCTGGTAAGTCTACCTTTCTTATGACCTTGAACAGACTGTGGGAAGAAATTGATGGTTGCAGCATTTCAGGAAATGTCACAATGGCGCTCGATGGTCAGCTCAAAAATATTCACGACCCAAGCATTCCTGTGCGTGAATTGCGCCGTAAGGTGGGTATGGTTTTCCAACAGCCAAACCCGCTGCCAATGTCCATTTATAAAAATGCAGCTTTTCCCCTGCGCTTGGCACATATAAACGATAAAAGCCGGATCAAGGAAAGCGTGGAATCCGTACTCAAACAAGTGTGCCTCTGGGATGAGGTCAAAGATCGCCTGGACGATGACGGCCGCTTACTTTCAGGTGGTCAACAACAAAGACTTTGCCTGGCAAGAGCACTTGTTCTGAATCCGGAAGTTCTGTTACTTGATGAGCCCACTTCTTCCCTTGACCCTGAGGCAAGTGCTGCCATTGAGGAATTATTGCTTTCTCTAAAGTCGCAGTGTACGTTGATTATGGTTTCCCATTATCAGGATCAAATCAAACGTATTGCTGATCTGCACGTTAAGGTACTCAATGGCCGATTTCACATTGAGTAACAGGAACCAAAGATAAACACTTCTCAACAACTCAAGGCACTGCTGTCCCAATGTCCTTTTATTCGGATAGCGTAACAGTATAATTTATTAGGATATTAATGATAGAGTGCCTGCTCTTGAATTGACGTTGGCTTATCCTCAGCTTTACCACCGACCTCTCCCACTGTGACGTTTCCAATGCTTCCTTTTATTTTGATAGTGCCGTGGTTGAGGCCTGTAGACAACAGGCCTGTGATCGAAAAATGGTGCCGGTACCCTTAGCTGCGGACGAGAGTAAAGGTGTGGCCGAGGAGGCGGTGCATATTGCCGAGTTGGATAGTATCCTAACTGAGAACTGATTAGAGCACCAATTGAAGCCCCAAGTATTACGGCTTCAGTGTTGAGTCCGATTACCTGGCCACGGTCCCCCCTCGCTGCTGTACCATTCTGATTATGTCTTGAATCGTAGCTCATTGCAGGTTGGCTTGTGACCGTTAGGGTGATCAACGTGAATAGGATTGAAAAAAGTGTTTGTTTTTTCCTCATGAGTATCTCTCCTCGTAAAGGTTTTTATGTTGCGCCTACTTTTTTTCTATAATGATGGAAGTGAATTGTCATTGGACATTGGGTGATATGTTGACCGATGTCGGGTGGCATTTATATTTGACACGCTCAAAAAATATGGAAATGACAGGTTAAAAATGAAAGTGGAACGTGGTTGGATAGATTTGAAGAAAATTCAATTGAGGAGTCAAAATGAGCAGTGGTGTTCATGTCGACGACGAAAAATTGGATAACTTCGCCTGAAACTCGTCAGCTGATTGTGGGTGGTGACAGGCGGGAGAGGAAGAGGAAGAATGGCGTGGTGCCCATTATCCCCTAAATAAATCTGTTTTTGGAGGTTATTTCTTCTCGCTGAATTTGAAATGAAAAGAGAAAGTGTCACCCTCTGATGCAAAGGTGATAACATAGGGAGAAGTTTTTAGGAGATGGAGCATCGGATCATTCATACGTAACACTTCCCCCATAAACCCACTGATTCGCTTTTCTTTTGCTATATCAATCAATTTGTTCAGCATATGTCGACTCAGGCCTTTATTTCTGTGCTCTTTGGCAACGGTAAAGGCAATTTCCGCCACATTACTGGAACGGTTCAGATAGTATGTTGCGATGGAAACGATTTCTTCATTATCCTCATCTCCTATGATACCAACTATGGCAAAGACAGATTCGTAATCCACATTGACTGCTGTTTGAGTTTCCCGGTGGGAGAAAGTATTCTTGGGCGAGAAAAATCTGAAGCGTCTGTCCTCCGGGTCAAGCGTATAGTACAGTTCCTGCAACATGCGTTCGTCTGTGTTTTTTACTGGACGGAAAAAAATGTCATCATCTTTGGGCGTTCTATAGTGCCATTCGTATTCTTCCGGATAGAGGATAACCACACCATCCTGAGTCAGGGGAAGCATTTGATCCTGATAGACGAAATGTAGTTCTTTGGCCTGCTCGAGGAGTTCTTTTCTGAACTTGGGATGGGCGATACCAATCATCTGTAAAACCCGATTACGAATGGATTTACCATGGAGAAAGGCAACTCCCCATTCGGTTATAACGTAGTGTACTTCACTTCTGGGGATAACAACCCCTGCACCGGCGGCCAGGGTAACCACAATCCGTGATTTCTGGCCGTCGGCGGTAATGCTGGGAAGACAGATGATCGGTTTACCGCCTTTAGAAAGAGCGGCTCCCCGGGAAAAATCAAGCTGGCCTCCGACGCCACTGTATATTTCTGCTCCGATACTATCGGAGTTGACCTGGCCGGTGACTGAAACGGACAGAGCGGCATTGATGGAGAGTTGCTTGGTGTTTTTGGCAATATTGAAAATGTTATTGATGGTTTCGGTGGATTGGAATTCGATAAATGGGTTTTCATTCACATAGTCATACAGTCGACGGGTGCCCATTGCAAAGGAAGTGAGGATATGGGGGCGATAACTTTTACGGCAGTTAATCACACCGGATTCAATTAATTCTATGATCGAGTCTGAGATGACTTCGCTGTACACCGAAAGATCCTTCTTATCGGAAAGATACATCAACACCGCATTTGGAATACTCCCAATACCAAACTGCAGAGTTGAACCGTTTTCGATGATCCTTGCACAATATTTTCCGATTTTTCTGGTGAGCTCATCGGGCTCCGGATATCTAAATTCTAAAAGATCTGTCTCGTCATAGATAAAGTGATCAATCTCATCGAAACGAACAAAGGAATCACCACTGGTTCTTGGCATTGCCGGATTAATCTGGGCAATAACCATTTTTGAGTGTTCAAACACGGTTCGATTGATATCGACATTTATCCCAAGAGAACAAAAGCCATGCTTGTCAGGCGGGCTTACCTGAAGGAGTGCCACATCAATTCGGAGCCGTCCCGATTGGATGAGATGAGGGATATCTGACAAAGAGATCGGGATATAGTCTGCCTTGCCTTCGTTGACCGCCTTGCGTATTGAACTGCCGACAAAGAGGGCCTGATGCCTGTAGAGTGAGGGCTCCAGATCATCAAAAAATTTATTATCCGACAAGGTGAGAAAGTGGACGATCTCACAATCATTGAACCGGTGTTTGTTTTGAGCTAATTGTTCCGTGAGCCTGACCGGCTCACTGCAGCCGGTTCCTATGAAAATCCGCGATCCAGCTTCTATAAAACGATGTAGGTTTTTTGCTTTGATTTCAAGGTTTTTCTGCTGCTGACGCCAATTTTGCATATGCATTGTCCTCCAACGTGAGAGTATTGAAGAGAGTTCAAACCGGAATGGAGGCTTTTTTGCTTATGTTACTACAAAAAAAGAACGGGAGGATAGCCAGATCCGTCAAAAGAAGGATACCAGATGAGCTTTAATTATACACCTTTTTGTTGCGGACCGGTTGTGGGGGAATGAATACAACTGGGAATCTGAATTGCGTAAGAAGTTGGGATGAACAGGGAAGGGTAACGCCAATGAACAGCAAGACTGACAAACTAATCCGAGCAAGAAACGTCTTGTTCGGATTAGTATTGTAGTCTTGATCTTTCTTATTGAGTAGCCGATTTAACGTATATAATCGATTGACTGCTCATCTTCTTCACTATCTCTTTGCCTTTTGCCTCTGCCCTCATTTTGAGGATTTCTTTTTCACCAAAGCTCAACGCATCTGTGATACAAGCTTCAACACAGACAGGTTCCTGTCCATGAATCACCCTGTCAAAACACATATTGCATTTGTGGGCATAGTTTTTTGCCTTATTAAACTGGATAACGCCATAAGGACATTTTTCGATACATTTTTGTGCTCCTACACATAAATCTTTATCAATCAAAACGATTCCTGTCTGCTTATCCTTTCTGATTGCCCCGGATTCGCATGCCGTAGCACATGGAGCAGTTTTGCAATGTTTACAGGGAGAAACCCAGAAATCCTCTGTCAAATCAGGGAAAGTACCCTCACTCTTCGATTCAACCTTGATATAGTATGGGATCTCGCCCGGCATATCATTGCGATGATCAACGAGACCATGGTGATTTCGACAGGCAACCACGCAGGTTTTGCATCCAATGCAACGATCCATATCCACCATTATACTTAACTGTTTCATTCTAAGCCCCTCTTACTTGTATATGTTAACTCGCGTGGATACATGAGCCTCGCCGCCGCATAAATCCTGCTGATCAAGATGTGAACCCGCATCTGCAATGAGGTCATTATCGTTAATCCATGGTCCACTTTGTGTCGCAACCTTGCCAACTGTCTGACCAAAACCGTGGATAATTCCTACACAACCAGGTTTTATCTTTTCAGTAAGTTGGACAATGGAACTCGCTGTTGCGGTTGACGATTCCATGGAAACCGTATCCCCATCATTTATATTAAGCTTTTTGGCATCCAGTGGATTTATCATTATTGGATTGCTATCTACACCCGATACAGGATCTCGTAACTGGGCATTATTATGGGACCAGGCTCCGGTATTGTTCATAAACATGGACCGAATATTCACTAGTATAAACGGAAATTTTTCTTCATCTACTTTGAATTCCACCGGCATTGCAGGGTCAGGCCATTCCTTGCCGATATTTGCATACATTTGAAATTCGAGCTCGATTTTCCCTGATGGTGTGCCAAACTTCCCACTATCCTTATATTTGTAAAATCCTGCGGCACCGGTGTTCCACATCCCTCCGTTATCAAGGAGCTTTTGTATGGACATCCCTACACCTGCCAGTTCGATGTCGTAATACTCAACATCATCCTTGAAGGCAAAATATTCGGGGAACATCTTTTTCCCAAGATCAATAATGACATTGTTCGTATGCCTAGCTTCACCCACAGGTTTAACAACCGGCCGACAGATTGCTGCGCCATGGCTATAATTATACCACCAAGGCATATAAAGCAGTTCCCAACGCTCGTAGTTGGTTTGATCAGGTAAAACAAGATCAGCCCATTTCATGGTTTCTGATGGAAGGATTTCTGAAACCATGAAAAAATCCAGCATGTAATTCCCATCGTCATCTTTCAAGGTGACAGCGTCTCTCCAAACAGAAGAACCCATTTCACTGAGGGCCGGATTACATTCTGTTGCAAAGAAAATCTTGAGATTCCCTTCTTTTATCGCCTGAGGGGCGTACCAGGTTGGTTGCATAATAAAATTATAGTTATCAAACTTTTCTCGGTTGGGGCCGGTTCGATGATACCCTAATTCCTTTAAATCCGGTCCTGTAGGAATCGGTTCCACAGGAGCCATTGGTGTTAGTTCAGGTAGAGGTTGTCCGCCAGGATTGTCTAAGTTCCCGGTTATAACAAGGAAAATGGACCAGACGTGGCCCCAATCCATGGCGTTACCGTACATAATTGATTTAAAGGCATCGATACAGGCAGAAGGTGCCTCGGCAACCATTTTGGCAAGTTTTATTATATCCGCAGCGGGAACTTCGCATATGGCACTCATTTTCTCAGGAGTCTTATCTGCAATATAGGATTTTATGTTATCCATATCGCCTTCCCGAACCCACTTCTCACAAAAATCTTTATTGTACAAATCATTTTCAATCAGGTAATTACAGACTCCAAGGAAAAAGGATGCATCGCCACCAGGTTTTATGGGGATCCACCAGTCTGCTTTTGCTGCTTCAGTTCTGAAAATAGGATCAATAACTATGAGTTTGGCACCCCGTTCTTTGGCATCAAGAATATCACGAGCCACGGAGGCATCATCCATACATCCAAACGGATGCCTGCCGGCCATAATCATCAAACCACCCTTTGGCACTGAATAATAAATCGGAGCAATATGATGATTGGGAAAACAGCCAAAAGCGTGCAGATGGGACATTATTTTAGCTGAATCGCAGTGCGGTAAGCCGGTTGTAATAAATCCTCCATAGGCATTCATAAAACGCCATTTAGGATCTGTGGCAGAATGAGGAAACATTGAATAGGTGAATTTATGTCCCTCTCCTTTTTCATGGAGGGCTCTCAGCTTGGACTCCATCATTTCCATGGCCTCATCCCAGCTGATTTTTTCAAACTTTCCTTCTCCACGCTCTCCTACACGTTTCATGGGATGTGTCAGCCGTTCTTTTGAATACAGAGAAGTAATTCCAGCCATTCCCTTGACACACATCTTTCCACGTGCCCTCGGGTTTCCTTTTACTTCGCAGACAACACCATCTTTTACATGAGCTAAAATACTACATTCAGCCTTGCATTGATAACAAACAGTCGGAATCCATCCATCTTCGTACATAACCTTCTCCCTCTGTTAAGTTGACTCATTACTGAAATGAAATGAGGATTCATCAAAAGATTTCTACTTATCCTGGTGTAATTCATCGGAGAGATGAAATTTTCTTCGGTATCTGTTGACAACGAAAATAACCAAAGCCCAGGCACCTGCACTTGTCATCCATATCCATGGATTGACAGGACTGTAATCAAAATTCATGCTTTCTCCTTATATGTATATTGTTTTTTTTGTTTACGATAGAGCGCCATTAATTTAGCAGGATCGACTACCAGCTGGAAGACAACTGCTACAAATAGTGTACCACCAATAGCATTCCCCATAACAGTGTAGAGTTGATTATGAGCCCAGCCAAACTGACCAAAACCCCAATGCAGTATTACAGGAGTCACATTTTCCATGTTCGCAACGGCAGCCAGATATATATCTTGCTGAAAGAGAGGGACTGCCAGAAAACCAATATTCGCTATACAATGTTCATTCATTCCTGCGACAAAGGCCAGAGGGCCATACGCAGTAATGACGATTTTTGAAATATCATCACGGGTTTTCATAAAAAGAATAGCGGCAGATTGCAGTGTCCAGGTACAAATAATGCCCATGGTGAATATTTCAGCCGCTGTTTCACCGGTTTTTGCAACTCCGATTTCGTGGGCTCTCAGTAACCATGGCATTGCATGATACCCTCCACCCTGGCTCATAATCCAAAGAAACAACACGGATCCTATGCAGTTCCCCACATACCCGACAAATATCCCCCAAAAAAATTGTTTCCAGGAAATACGGCTCTGGAAAACACCTACCAAGCCATAGGCCATATCCGCTGTCACCAGTGTCATATTGCTAAACATGATGATGACTAGGGAAAAAGCAAAGACCATCCCCATAAGCAGGTTGGCAAGCCCAGGTGCCAGATTTTCAGGAACACCTGCAGACACTGATAGTGCCAACATGGCCCCAAAACTAACAAATGCACCTCCGGCAAAAGCGGAAAGAAGGAAAGCAAAGGGACGTTCCCTTAACATTGTCCATTTTTTGCTACAGAGGTCAGCAACTTCATAAATATGCGCTTCAGGACTAATGGCCATTTTTCTTTTTCCCTGTGTAAAAAAGGAACTTGCTTTGAAAAACTGTTTTTGTGTCTCTATGAAGTAAGAGCACCGGGGAGAGGAAAAAGTTACCTGGAAATTAAAAAAAATACAGATTTCTTCCTAAACTTACAAAAACTCAGAAAGAGTTCTTTGCAGTTATGTAGGGAACTATTAGGTTTTATATGAAAAGGTATGGTGATGTGGAGGCTGCAGTTAGCTATTTAAAAATAGTCAGTACACACGAATTCGTTGAGGTCGCAGCAAGAGGGGTAGACACCGCTGTCCATTGTTGATTGCACAAAGTCGAAAAGACGATTCGTATCCGGTTTGAGGTTATTAAAGGAGATGTTTTTATCCTCAATGACTTTTAATGCCAGTTGTGGATTAATGCCGGTGCAATCTGCCTGTGCCTGCGCGGCGAACATTGGATCAGCAATAATACGATCACGAGCTTTCAGCAGCGCAGCCACGTAGTTTCTGAGGCATTCACTATGTTCTGCTGCAAACTCCTGTCGCACTGCAAAAATACAGCAGGGATGATCTTGTAAGATATCATTTGAGCGAATAATGATTTTAGCATTTCCTTCAGTTTCACATTTTGTCCCCCACGGCTCAGCGCAGAAGAATGCGTCTATTAAATTATTTTGTAATGATCGAATAACATAGGAAGGATCGATATTGATGGTGTCTACTTTTTCAGGTATTTGGGAAAAGTTCTGCGATAATGGATGCAGGAGTGCTTTATGGGTTGAAAAATCACCAGGTATCCCAATTCTTTTCCCCTGAAGACTGGATACGGATGTGACCAGTGAACTGCCGCCATGATGTGCATCTAAAATATAGAATAGCGGAATTCCTGACATATACAAGTGCATGGCAAGTGGGGCCATGATAAAGGCTCCATGGATATGACCATTCCGTAGAGCCTCCGTTAAGGCCTGCCAGGAGAGGAATCGTTGCATTTGGATATTCACCCGACAATTGAATTGAAGGCGATTGGCCACCATGCCAAGCAGGTGATCTGATATGGGAAGGAACCCTATCTTTATTGCCCTTTTGCCTGTGTAGTTAGCAAAAGCTTTTGCCAGCAGTGGCTGGACATCATGGATGCGTTTTTTTATGGTCCCGGGGCGGATCTCCAAACGGTCCGCAATTTCAGCAATGGAATATCCTGCACGATAATAGAGATTGCAGCTCAACTGAAGAGTTGGGGAAAGATCTGCGATGGCCCTGTCTAAGGTTGCGTTAAAACAGATTTTTTCGTATGCATTTTCCGGGTCAAACGCTTTTGGGGCTACAAGTTTTTCTTCTAATAATCCTGTTAGGCAGCTGTCTTTTTCATTGCGTTTTATTATGCGAAAACATTGTGAGTCAAGGATGGAGTACATCCATGAAGAAAATTTATGATGGTCACGAAGTGTCGGCAATTTTTGATAACCAACGAGCAATGTCTCCTGCACTGCATCCTGTGCGGTATCTGCATTGTTGAGGAGGGATTTGGCTCGGCGGAGAAGGCCGCCCTGCAATATCTCGGAAGCTTCTCCGAAGGAATTTCTGTCTCCTGCAAGGGCTGACGTTACAAGCTCTGAAAAGAGTTCTTTGCGGCCAGAGGTTAACTTGTTATGACTTTCTGTCGGTTTCATATGGCCTAAAATAAAATCTTATTTTTTTCATAAAAAGTGGAATGTAACAGTGTGGAACAATATAAAAAATAGAGGAATGTCATTCACCCGTTGGCAAGAGGAGGTAGACTGATGCTGTTATGTTAGTATTATATCAAAGACATCTAACAGGGATAAGGCCTCCGGGAGGGAAAACTTTGTTTTACACAGGGTATTCCCATGTGGATGGATGGAATAATTGGTGGCATTGGTGAAATCGGCGCGGGTCAAATTTGTATTCATAAATCTCGCTCCTGCAAAATCGGAGTGGCTGCAATTTGTCTTTAACAGGTTCGCCTCTGAAAAATCGGCCTCTTTCACCTGACATTTTACTATATCTGTATTTCGCAGATCTACACCAATAAAGCTAGAATAATTTAAGAGACATTGTTTAAAATGGACATCAAGGGGAATAGAGGCATCAGCCCATTGAATACCGGTTAGTTTTGTGTCAATAAATGTCACATCTCTAAAAGAGCTATATCTTATGGTCGCTGAGGCTAAATCACAGTTATCGAACACGCAGTTTTCGAAGATACAATCAAAAAAAGAGATTTTAAATAATTTACAATTCTTAAATCTGCAGTTAGAAAATTCCGTATCCGTTATTTTTAGCATGCAATCTATTTTCGTATCAGAAAACAGTTGATCGTCATAAAGAGTGTGGCTTTGCATTGCTAGCAGGATGGGTTTGTTGTGGGGGGAGTGTCGGCGGCTTGCCGGATCATCTTTTGAGGGGTGTATGGCTCCCGTGAAAAAAAATCACGAGAGCCTTACATGATGATTACTTGGCCATCATAACGAATTGCCCGTCTTTAACAATAAACATGGTAAAGGCGTCAATTCCCAGGCCATTGTGGTCGGTACTTGAAAAGTTAAATTCACCAGCTGTTCCGGTAAATCCCTGGATTTCTTCTATGGCAGTTCGAGCCTTGGCTCTATCTGGACCGGCTGTTTCAATTGCTTTAGCCAGAATAAGCATGGCATCGTAGGAATGGCCGCCAAAGGTGGAGATATCCTCTCCATATTTTGATTCGTAGGCAGTCTTGTAGGACATTAGAAAATCTTTGACCGGGCCTGAAGGTAGATCTTTTGCGGCAATAACTGTGCTGGCGGGAAAGATGATTCCTTCAGCAGCTGCACCAGCTGCTTGAACATATTTGATGTTTGCAAAGCCATGACTCTGAAAGAGCGGAACGTCCCATCCGATTTGACGGATATTTTTGGCAATTATTGATTGTGCCGGTACAATTGACCAGTTTAATACCGCCTGGACTTCGGGGTTGGATTTTATCTTGGTGACAAGAGCCGTTAAATCAGTGGCTTTCTTATCGTATGTTTCAGTTTCAACAAGAGTTATACCATATTCAGGAGCTAATTTTTTAAGCTGTCCTTTTCCAGCTTTTCCAAAGCCGGTATTACCGGTTACCACAGCAATTTTTGAAATATTCATGCTGTTCATTGTCATAAAGATTTTTCGGGCAGCGTAGGAATCGCTTGGAGCTGTTTTAAACACATAGGGTAAAACAGGATTTACAATAAGTTCAGCCGATGCACAGGAAATAAGGATTGTTTTGCTTTTTTCACAGGTGGACTTAATCTTCAGCGTTTCGCCGCTGGTTGATGGGCCGATAATGGCAAAAACTTTTTCCTCTTCAATAAGCTGCCGGGTGAAAGAAATTGCCTTTGCAGGGTCAGCTCCAGAATCCTTGAGAATGAGTTTAATGGTATGACCATTGATTCCGCCTTTGGCGTTAATAGAATCAACAAGCATGCTTAATGATTTTTCTTCAGGCCCGCCAAGGAAGGCTGCTGGCCCTGTTTGAGCCAGAATAGCTCCAATTTTAATTTCTGCGGCACTGCTGGTGCCAGAGAGAATGGAAAAACAAGCAATTGCCAGAACAAGAAAAGAGAAACCGTTTTTTAGTGTCGAATACATTTTTTTCATTTTTAACCTCGTTATTTGAAATAAGCGGTATTACTAAAAAAAGCACGATCCGATCATGCGCTGGAGAGCACATGACTACTGAATCTTTGGCCCATAAATGGCATAATGTACACATATATTCTTTCTCTGCCAACCACTGAAATACAGAATCGTACAGGTTCCACTTCAAATTACTATCCCCTAAAGTCGCGCCATTTAAGTTATGGTTAGCAAGAGTTGGGGACGGACACATAGCTGAAGACGTTGAGCTACCAGAGCATGCGCATATATCGCACAACTTTGAGTGGTCCTTCAAAGGAAGTAAGTGTCTATCCGATTTGCACTTGTCAGAGTTATGGGACAGCAAGAACTGAACAGTTACACAGGTCATCACTTTCAAAAGCCGTCATATCACCAGCACTTAATCCTGGCACAGGAAACAGGCGAACGGTTAAAGGTTTGTTTAGTCGGTAAGCCATTGTACCGGTATCTCTCATGAGTGCTGATATCTTATCTATGGGGGTGTCACCCGGGATTGGTACGGTATCAAGACCAATCCCACAAACTGCACTGTATGTCAGCAACGAACGGATGTCAAAGTGAGAGTTGATACTTCCCTGGGCAAGCCCGGTATCTTCAGTGAGTGCGAGCATAAGCCCTGAAAATCCGACCAGCTCAACATCTTGAATGGATTTGAAAACATTGGTTAATAGTGATGATGCCTCAACGGTACCCGATGCACCAAAATACTCCACACCCATCTGTTCATAGACCTCGACCATACTCGTACAATTTCTTGAAGGTGCGGCGGAACTGTCAAACCCGGAGAAGGTAAAAGAACTATCACTATTTGTTCTAGTAATTAAATTATTGATATTCGATATATGATATTGAAGAGCTCTACTCATAACATCGTGATAGCCTTTAAACAGATCGCCATGACGTTCAGAGCTTGTATTGTGATTGAATTCTTTCAGAACGCTAACGAGTAAGTCCGGGGTTTCAAGGCCGATGACAAAGCAGTTTCCACGTTCATTTCTGTGATAACTGGCAGGAAAGTAGGGTATTAACGGGTTACAGTTGAAGTTTACTGTGAAATTAAAATTCCCCTCTCCCCGTGGAGTAATTTTACTGATCTTTACTATCGCGTTCGCTGAATGTTGTATTAACTCATTGTTTAGAAAGCCAAACTTATCCAGACCTACATTGACACATACGTTGCACAGGTCTTCAAATTCTTTGACCAGTTCAGGTAATAGTTCTATTTCATTTTTTGTTCTGGCTTCTCCGATGGCAAACCGCAGTCGAATTGCGGGCATATCTGAAGAGTGTAGGAGTTTGCTGAGATATGTCAGGTCAGATCTTGCCTTTTCCAGACTATCCGTATTGAGATACTCTCCAAATGGATTCGTGACAATCCTGAGCGACTGAACTGAATAGTCGTTATCCTGGAATTCTTTTGATAACGTAGAGCAGAGTTGTGATGCTTTTAGCAATTCTTTCTTCCAGCTCTGTTTGTCTTTATCTAGGGACAAAAATGTCGTTATTGTTCTTATCCTGCAAAGCTCTTTGTCTTTATAACTCATTTGACTCTTTTCCTCTGAGGGGTTTTAATGCTAAAGTTCTAAGGTGCTGAGATGGCGTGCTTATCTGGGGTTTGGCTTGGTTTGTCTCCAAAGTGGAATGCATTGTCAATAATTGGAAAGGCAGTAAGCGAAAAAGCCATTTCTACAGTAGGTAAGTTGTTACACCTGTGATCATGTTGAAAGATACTGGGGAAGATAGATTCGGAATTTTTTTTATACTCTAGTCGGAGCTATAACCAGCTTCCAGTTGATGGCGGATGGCAACAATAATTACTGCATCGCCATCCAGCCGATATAAGACCACATATCCGTAGTGGCCAAAGCCTATTACTAACTCTCTGTATTCCGGATTCATCTCTTTCATCGGCTGACCAATTTGCGGGTGTTGTTCTAGAATCTGAACTGATTGAATGATTATTGCAGCAGCTTTTTGACTTGCTATGGGGTTTTTGTGTTGCAGAAAAGCGTGCAACCGCGCGAGATCACGTAAAGCACCAGTTGCAAATTTCACTGATGGCATTCGGGGGCATCCTTCTCGTCATCTGATCCCCAAGTATTGAGCCATTTTATCACCTCATCAACTGTTGCATGAAGTCCCGTTTCCTGATACTCGTTCCAGGAGTTCACTGCGTCTTGACGAAAGGATTCTCGTTTTTCTTCTCTGTCAACATATTGCTTAATAGCTTCACGCATCATCCAATGGGCTGAACGATCTTTTATTTGTGCAAGATTTTTGTACCGCTCTTTTGTCTTCTGATCGATTTTGATGGCAACAGCTGTGGTGGGCATATGAACTCCTTTTAAGGGGTATTAATAAGTATATATTAGTATTGCTTCCCCCGGAAGTCAATCTTGGTGTATTCGGGCTGAAGTACTTCATGGGTTCCTTTAGAACCGTGTGAAACTTTAGAT